>NZ_JBHYYB010000070.1:0-46706 GCF_042752535.1 Kitasatospora sp. NPDC059327
GACGGGGAACCGTCCGGGCCCGCGGCCTCGTCATGCTTGGTGGATCGATCAGGGGAGGGCATGTGCGGTTCGGCTCCGGGATACCCGGCCTGTTGCGGCGGCGGGCGCTGCGGCTCGGCGTTCGGCTGCGCCGCCGGCGCGCCCAGCGCAGGGTCTTCCAACTCGCCACCGTCTGCTGCTCCCTGGCCCTGGCGCCGAGTGCCTGGCTGTGGCTCTCGGCGGGGGGCGGGGTGGGCACCGTGGCGAGCGCGCCGAACGCGCCGGTGGCGGTGGTGTTCGGCGCGGGACTCTTCGAGGGCAGGCCGTCGCCGTACCTGGCACACCGGCTGGACGCGGCGGTCGACCTGTACCGGGAGCGTAAGGTCCAGGCGATCCTGGTCACCGGGGACAACGGGCGGGACAGCTACGACGAGACCGACGCGATGCGGCAGTACCTGATCGACCAGGGGGTGCCGCAGGTCCGGGTGGTGGGCGACTACGCGGGCTTCGACACCTGGGACTCCTGCACCCGGGCGCACCGGGTGTTCGGCGTCGACCGGGCGGTGCTGGTCAGCCAGGACTTCCACGTCCGGCGGGCGCTGGCGCTCTGCCGGGCGGCCGGTATCGACGCGTACGCGGTCGGCGTGCCGGAACGGCACGACGTCACCTGGCTGTACGGCGGGCTGCGGGAGATCCCCGGCGCGGGCAAGGCGGCGCTGAACGCCTGGCTGCGGCCGGACCCGCTCTTCCTCGGGCCCCGGGAGGACGGCATCCCCAAGGCGCTGGCCGACGCGGGTACGGCGCGGGGCTGAGCCGGAGGCCGGCTTCGGCCGCGCTGTCGGACCCGTGCGGCATGATCGGCGGGTGCGGTCACTGCCGAGCATCATCCACCTCGACATGGACGCCTTCTTCGCGGCGGTGGAGCAGGCGGCCAAGCCGAGCCTGCGCGGGAAGCCGGTGATCGTGGGCGGCCTGGGCGGCCGCGGGGTGGTCTCCACGGCCTCGTACGAGGCGCGGAAGTTCGGGGTGCACTCGGCGATGCCGATGGCGCAGGCGCGTCGGCTCTGCCCGAACGCGGCCTTCCTGTCCGGCCGCTTCGAGGCCTACCGGGCGGTGAGCGAGCTGGTGATGGGCCTGTTGCGGGAGCTGTCGCCGTTGGTGCAGCCGCTCAGCCTGGACGAGGCCTTCGTGGACCTGGAGGCGGGTCCGTACGGGCCGGCGCTGGCGGCGGCGGACCACGGGACGGGCGAGCGGCTGGTGCTGGCCCTCGCGGAGGACCTCCGGGCGGACATCCACCGGCGCACCGGGCTGACCGCCTCGGTCGGGGCGGCCGGGTCCAAGCTGATGGCCAAGATCGCCTCGGAGCAGGCCAAGCCGGACGGGCTGGTGCTGATCGAACCGGGCCAGGAGCGGGCGGTGCTGGGCCCGATGCCGGTCCGGGCGCTGCCGGGCATCGGCCCGGCCACCGAGCAGATGCTGCGCCGGGCGGGCCTGACCACGGTGGCGGATCTCGCCGAGGCGGGGGAGGCCGAGCTGGTGCAACTGTTGGGGAAGGCGCACGGCGCCGGTGTCCACCAGATGTCGACCGGGCTGGACGAGCGGCCCGTGGTCGCCGACCAGGACGCCAAGTCGGTGTCGGTCGAGGACACCTTCGAGGTGGACCTCGCGGACCGGGACCGGGTGCTGCGCGAGGTGGACGTGCTGGCCGCGCGGTGCGTACGGCGGCTGCGGGCCACCGGCCGGTCGGGGCGCACGGTGGTGCTGAAGGTGCGGCGGTTCGACTTCTCCACGCTGACCCGTTCGGAGACCTTGCGCGGGCCGACGGACGAGGAGGCGGTGATCGTCGAGACGGCCCACCGGCTGGCCTCCCAGGTGGACATCACCGGTGGTGTGCGGCTGCTCGGTGTAGGGGTCTCGCAACTCGCGGACTACACCCAGGAGGACCTCTTCGCGCAGTCCGTCCGGGAGGAGCCGGGGGAGCCGGGGGCGGTCGAGGCCGAGAGCGAGGCCGGGGACCAGGAGCCCGAGGTGCCCGCCGCGAGGCACTGGATGCCCGGACAGGACGTACGGCACGACGAGCTCGGACCCGGGTGGGTGCAGGGCAGTGGCGTCGGCCGGGTGACGGTGCGGTTCGAGACGCCGTGGAGCGGGCCGGGCCGGGTGCGGACCTTCGCGGTCGAGGACCCGGCGTTGGAACCGGCGCGTCCGCTGCCGCTGGGTGGGGACGGCGTCGGGCCCGGGGGAGAGGCCGGGCCCGGGGGCGGCGGGCCGGCGGGGGGCTGAACGCGAAGCGGCCCCACCCGGCAGGGGGTGCCGGGTGGGGCCGCGTGCGGTGCCGGGCCGCCGGTGGTCGCGATGCCCTCGTCGACCGTTCGGAACCCGGTCCCCCGCGCCCTGTCCCTGGGCGCGGGGGGCGGACGCCTCGTCAGGCGTCGGTCTTGACCAGCTCGGGGCCGGAGAGGTTCGCCGTCGCGTTGCCGTCGGCGACGGTGACGGCGGGCTTGACGCCGCGGATCAGGAAGGGGACGACCGCGGCGACCGCGCAGACCGCGGCGGCGACCCAGAACGCGTGCTTGTAGGCGTCCAGGGTGGGCAGCGCGATCGGGATCGGCAGCTTCATGGTGTCGCCGGTGAGGATCGCGGCCATCACGGCGGTGCCGATCGCACCACCGACGGTGCGCAGCACGGCGTTCATCCCGTTGGCGATGCCGCTCTGCTCGACCGGGACGGCGCCGTTGATGTAGGCCGGCATCGCCGAGAAGGCGAGGCCGATACCCAGACCGAAGATCGCCGAGGCGGTGTAGATGTCGGCCTCGTGGCTGTGGCGCACGGCCAGGTAGGCCATCGCGACGGCGCCGAGGACGCCACCGAGGACGAGCGGCAGGCGGGGGCCGCGGCGGGCGATCAGCAGGGCGCCGACCGGGGCGGCGACCATCGAGCCGAGGGCGGATGGCAGCAGCATGACACCGGCGTGCAGCACGGTGGCGGTGAAGCCGTAGTGGGCGAACTTCTCCGGGGTCTGGGCGAAGTTGCTGATCACCATGAACGAGCCGTACATCCCGAAGCCGATCAGCAGGCCGGCGAGGTTGGTGAAGGCGACGGCCGGACGGGACATCATCTTCATGTCGACCAGCGGGTGCTTGACCTTGACCTCGATGACGCCCCAGACCAGGGCGACCACGGCGGCGACGGCGAACAGGCCGAGCGTCTTGGTGGAGGTCCAGCCCCAGGTGTTGCCCTGGCTGACCGCGACCAGCAGGGCGGAGAGCCAGCCGGCCAGCGTGATCGCGCCGAGCGGGTCGGCCCCGCCCTCCTTGTCGGTCACCGGGTCGCTGGGCACCCGGAAGGCGACCAGGGCGACCGCCAGCAGGCCGAAGAACAGGCCCATCCAGAAGATCGACTTGTAGCTCCAGTGCTCCAGCAGCAGACCGGTGGCGACCAGGCCGAGGCCGCTGCCGACGCCCATCGAGGCACTGATGGCGGCGACGCCGCCGGTGACCTTCTGCTTCGGCAGCTCGTCGCGGACGATGCTGATCGCCAGCGGCAGCACGCCACCGCCGGCGCCCTGGAGGACGCGGGCGACGACCAGCCAGGTGAAGGAGTGGGTGCTGACCGCGAGCGCCGAGCCGGCGACCAGGCCGGCCAGCGAGATCAGCAGCATCGGCTTGCGGCCGCGCAGGTCGCCGAAGCGGCCCAGCAGGGGGGTCAGCACGGCGGCCGAGAGCAGGTTGGCCGTCATCAGCCAGGTGATGCTGGAGCCCGAGACGCTGAGCTCCTTGGCCAGCGAGGGCAGGATCGGAACGACCGCGGTCTGCACCACGCTGAACGACAGCATCGCCAGGATGAGGGCCGGCAGGACCCGGGCGCTGCTCTGCTTCTCGGCCGCGGTGGTGGGCTGTGGTGCCTCACTCACGGTTGCTTCCTCCCGTACATAGTGAATGAACTGAAGTAACCATGCAGGGAGATACTTCATTGTGTCAAATATCGATTGGTGAAGCTTTGGCAAAGTCGAAGGACCCCGGACCGTGGAGGTCCGGGGTCCCCGTGTCCCGCCGTCAGGCGAGCGGCCTCAGCGGGGCCGGTCGGGACGATTCGCCGGCACCCGCGTGCTCGCCGTTGGCGAAGCGCTCGCCGGTCCCCGGCCGCTCGCCGGCGTTCGCGTGCTCGCCGCCCCCCGGGTGGGCGGCGGCCGGGGCGTGCGCGGACGAGGGGGCCGGGGTCGAGGCGGCCGCGGTGTTGTCGTGCACCTCGACGTGCTCGCGCCGCAACTCGTCCCGGATCACCTCCTCCGCGGTGTAGCGCTCGACCACCAGGCGGACCCGCTCGATCGGGGCCAGGTACTTGCGGACGACCGGCCGCTCCTCGCGCAGGGTGACCTCCTCCACCGCCTCGGCGATGTCCTTGTCGCTCAGCGAGGCCCGCTCGGCCTCGCCGACCGGCATCCGCTCCACCCGGACCCGCTCGCGGACCACCGGCACCCGGCGCTCCACCGCCTCACTGGTCACGTACTTGCGCAGCTTCGCGGTGCCCAGCACGTGCCACTCGGTGGTGATGTCCAGCCGCTCCTCGCGGCAGGTGATCTCCACCGGACCGTTGGGCGCCGACGAGGCCGGACCGGTGGTGCCCGGCGTCGCGACCGAGGGCGCCGACGCGGCGGCGCCCTCGTGGCCGGCGACGAGCGGAGCCGCCGACGGGCGCTGCTCCGGTGCGGTGGGTGTCGAGGGGGCGGCGGGCGCGGTCGCGCTCAGGGTGCGCACGTTGGCCTCCGTGGCGGGTTCGGACGGCTTGCCGAGGTCGGCGGCCGGGGGGACGGTGGGGGACGTGGGGGCGTTGTCGGCCGAGTGGAAGGCGAGCGGCTTGGCCGGGGCCGCGGCGGCCGGCCGGTCCACCGGCCCCGGCGCGACGGCCGGCTGCTCCGCGGACTTCGGCGTGGCGACGGCGGCGGCCGCCGCGGTGCCCGCCGCTGCCGCCGGCACGGTCCCGAAGTCCAGGTCGGCCGGCTCGGAGCCGGAGCCGTCGCCGGCCGACGGCCGGTCGTCCAGCCGGGTGTCCAGCCCGTAGTAGCGGTAGAGCTGGAGCTCCTGGGCGGGTGACAGGTGCTGGCCCACGCCGAAGTCCGGTGACTCCTTCACCAGTGACTTGTCGTACGGCACCCGCAGTTCTTCGCCGGAGAACTCGCTCGTGGTCAGGGGGACGAAGGCGTCCCGGCCGAAGATGCCGGTCCGGACGGCGGCCCACTCGGGCTGTCCGGTGGCGTCGTCCAGGTACACCTCGTCGACCGTGCCGATCTTGTCTCCGTTGCGGTCGACCGCCTTGTGGCCGATGAGGTCTCGGGGGTCGATATCGGTCTGCACTCTTTCCTCCAGTGCGCTGCGCCTGCGGAACGCCCGCAGGCCGGCGGCCGGCCCGCCCGTCCCATCCGCCACTTCACACCAAAAGCCATGAAGCGGACACGCGCGACCGGGGCGAGGCCGGACGGGCCCGGTGCTGCGCCGTACGGGTCACGGGCCGGGCCGTACCGTGACCGGACGCCCCCGTGATCGGATGGCCTCCCGCTGGTACCCTGGGCGCGACCGCCGAGCCCGCTCGGGAGAGTCCCCGAGAGCGGAAACCGCTGGTCGGGGCGCCGAAGGAGCAACTCCTCCCCGGAATCTCTCAGGCATCCGTACCGTGTGGGATAGGTCACTCTGGAAAGCAGGGCAGGACTGCCGGCGAGGGAGCCGGCGGGCACCACCCTCACCGACGGTGCAAGCCGGCGGGGCGCCACAGCGCTCCGCGCGGGCGAAGCTCTCAGGTCCCGATGACAGAGGGGGAGGCCTGTCGGGTTCGTCCGCCCAGGTCTGTCCGCTGTCCTCCACAGCGGCCGTTCCGTCCGGCGTGCGTACCCCCGCCGGTCCGTGACCAGGAGGCCTCGACCACCATGAACGCCCAGCCGAACGCGGGACGCCCCACCACCCCCGTGACCCTCACCGAGCTTGAGCAGGCCAGCCCCTTCGAGAACCGCCACATCGGCCCCGACGCCGCGGCGCAGGAGAAGATGCTGGCCCAGGTCGGCTACGGCTCGCTGGACGAGCTCGCCGCCACCGCCGTACCCGAGGCGATCCGCTCGATCACCGCCCTGGACCTGCCCGCCGGCCGCAGCGAGGCCCAGGTCCTCGCCGAGCTGCGCGAGCTGGCCGGCCGCAACACTGTCCTCCAGCCGATGATCGGCCTGGGCTACTACGGCACCTTCACGCCGCCGGTGATCCTGCGCAACGTCATGGAGAACCCGTCCTGGTACACCGCGTACACGCCGTACCAGCCGGAGATCTCGCAGGGCCGCCTGGAGGCGCTGATCAACTTCCAGACCGTGGTCTCCGACCTGACCGGTCTGCCCACCTCCGGCTCCTCGCTGCTGGACGAGGGCACCGCGGCCGCCGAGGCGATGTCCCTGGCCCGCCGCGTCACCAAGGTCAAGGGCGGCGTCTTCCTGGTCGACGTCGAGACCCTGCCGCAGACCGTCGCGGTGATCCGGACCCGCGCCGAGCCGACCGGTGTCGAGGTCGTCGTCGCCGACCTCTCCGCCGGCATCCCGGCCGAGATCGTCGAGCGCGGCGTCTTCGGCGTGCTGCTCCAGTACCCGGGCGCCACCGGTGTGGTCCGTGACCTCGGCCCGGTGATCGAGCAGGCCCACGGCCTCGGCGCGATCGTCGCCGTCGCCGCCGACCTGCTGGCGCTGACCCTGCTGAAGTCCCCCGGCTCCCTGGGCGCCGACATCGCCTGCGGCACCTCGCAGCGCTTCGGCGTGCCGATGGGCTTCGGCGGCCCGCACGCCGGTTACCTGTCGGTGCGCGCCGACTACGCCCGCTCGCTGCCCGGCCGTCTGGTCGGCGTCTCCGTCGACGCCGACGGCAACCGTGCCTACCGGCTGGCCCTGCAGACCCGTGAGCAGCACATCCGCCGCGAGAAGGCCACCAGCAACATCTGCACCGCCCAGGTGTTGCTCGCCGTGATGGCCTCGATGTACGCCGTCTACCACGGCCCGGACGGCTTGGCCGACATCGCCCGCCGCACCCACCGCTACGCCGCCGCCCTCGCCGAGGGCCTGCGCGCCGGTGGCGTCGAGCTGCTGCACGGCGAGTTCTTCGACACCGTCACCGCGGTCGTCCCCGGTCGCGCCGCCGCGATCGCCGAGGCCGCCCGCGCGCACGGCGTCAACGTGTACCAGGACGGCGAGGACCGGATCTCGGTCTCCACCGACGAGACCACCACCCGCGAGCACCTGGCGGGCGTCTGGGCGGCGTTCGGCGTCGCGGGCGTCGAGATCTCCGAGGACGCCGAGGCGCTGCCGGTCGCGCTGCTGCGCGAGGACGAGTACCTCACCCACCCGGTCTTCCACAGCCACCGCTCCGAGACCGCCATGCTGCGCTACCTGCGCCGCCTGTCGGACCGGGACTACGCGCTGGACCGCGGCATGATCCCGCTGGGCTCCTGCACCATGAAGCTCAACGCGACCACCGAGATGGAGGCGGTGACCTGGCCGGAGTTCGGCCAGCTGCACCCCTTCGCGCCGATCGAGCAGGCCCAGGGCTACCTCACCCTGATCCGCCAGCTGGAGCAGCAGCTGGTCGAGGTGACCGGCTACGACGCCGTCTCGATCCAGCCGAACGCCGGCTCCCAGGGCGAGCTGGCCGGCCTGCTGGCCGTCCGCGCCTACCACCACGCCAACGGCGACACGCGGCGCGACGTCTGCCTGATCCCGTCCTCCGCGCACGGCACCAACGCGGCCTCCGCCGTGATGGCCGGCATGCGGGTGGTCGTGGTCAAGACCCTGGTCGACGGCGACGTGGACGTCGAGGACCTCCGGGCGAAGATCGAGCAGCACCGCGAGAGCCTCGCCGTGCTGATGGTCACCTACCCGTCCACCCACGGTGTGTACGAGACCCAGATCACCGACATCTGCGCCCTGGTGCACGAGGCCGGCGGTCAGGTCTACGTGGACGGTGCCAACCTGAACGCCCTGGTCGGCCTCGCCAAGCCGGGCAAGTTCGGCGCGGACGTCTCGCACCTGAACCTGCACAAGACCTTCTGCATCCCGCACGGCGGCGGCGGCCCGGGCGTCGGCCCGGTGGCGGTGCGCGCGCACCTCGCGCCGTACCTGCCGAACCACCCGCTGCAGGCGGAGGCGGGCCCGGCCACCGGCGTCGGCCCGATCTCGGCCGCCCCCTGGGGCTCGGCGGCGATCCTGCCGATCTCCTGGGCGTACGTCCGGCTGATGGGCGGCGAGGGCCTCAAGCGCGCCACCCAGGTGGCGGTGCTGAACGCCAACTACATCGCCAAGCGGCTGGCCCCGCACTTCCCGGTGCTGTACACCGGCCCCGGCGGCCTGGTCGCGCACGAGTGCATCATCGACCTGCGCCCGCTCACCAAGGAGACGGGCGTGTCGGTCGACGACATCGCCAAGCGCCTGATCGACTACGGGTTCCACGCGCCGACGATGTCGTTCCCGGTGGCCGGCACCCTGATGATCGAGCCGACCGAGTCCGAGGACCTGCACGAGATCGACCGCTTCTGCGACGCGATGATCGAGATCCGCGCCGAGATCGACAAGGTCGGCTCGGGCGAGTGGGCCGCCGAGGACAACCCGCTGCGCAACGCCCCGCACACGGCCGCCACGCTGGCCGGCGACTGGGCGCACGGCTACTCGCGGCAGGAGGCGGTCTTCCCCGCCGGTGTGAACCCGTCGGACAAGTACTGGCCGCCGGTCAGCCGGATCGACGGCGCGTACGGTGACCGCAACCTGGTCTGCTCCTGCCCGCCGCTGGACGAGTACGGCGTCTGAGCGGGTGGAGGAACGGCGGGGCCCCGGCGGAACGTTCGCCGGGGCCCCGCCCGTTGGTGTCCAGCGTCGCTCGGCGGACCCCCGTCGCCGGCCGGTCAGGCGGCGTGGGCGACGGGGCGGCGCGGAGCGATCACCCGGCCGTCCGGCAGCAGTTCGCCGGTGTCCTCGAAGACCAGGACCCCGTTGCAGAGCAGGCTCCAGCCCTGCTCCGGGTGGCAGGCCACCGGTACGGCCGCCTCGCGGTCCTCGGACTCCGCCGACGGGCACTCAGGACGGTGCTGGCACATACGCGTACCCTCGCTTCGCTTGGCGATCCTCCCCGTGATGCGGCGCCGCCGGGTGACCGGCGGGAGCCGCCGCGGTAGTCGGATCCTGTCCGGCGCCGGGCCAGGTGTGGGCCGACGCTCAAGTGGGTAGGACAGGTGGTCCTTCCACGCTGGTTCCCAGTGTCGGCATCCGGGGCCGCTCGCGCAGCATTTTCGTGACATGCGCCACAACTACCGAGCAGAGATCACCCGTTCGGGTGGCGGCAGGCGGAAATCGCTACCGGACGGGTCAGTGGGCGGCTGACCCGACTCGGCCATGCCCCATGACCCGTCCGGGTGGGTACGGGCGGAGCGGGGGTGACGGAGGTGACGGGGGAGCGGTCAGGAGGAGCCGAGCAGCAGTGGCCTGGCGAGCGGAGCCCGGGTGAGCAGCGGCAGCAGATCGGCGGCGGGGTAGGCACGGTGCGCCGTGACGCCCAGCGGGGCCGGGGCCAGCGGGATCAGCTGGTCCGCGTCCGGGCCGGCGTCCGGGCTGTGCAGCCAGAGCGCGGTGGCGTACTGGCCCGGGAAGGTGAGCAGCCGGGGCTGCTGACGCGCCCGTGAGGTCTGGGCGAGCTGCCAGGCCTGGCGCAGCGCCCGGACGGTGGAGTCCAGGTACGGCCCGGCGGTGAAGTGGGAGAAGGCGTGGCCCTCGACGCCCTGCACCACCTCGGCCGCGGCGGCCACGTCGGCGCCGTCCTTGATCAGGAAGCGCCAGCCCGTCCGCCGGGCGGCGCCGAGCTCGGGGCGCGGACCGTCCAGGACGTGGACCGCGAGCGGGTGCGCGGGCAGCAGCGGGCCGGTCGGATGACGCAGCGCGGCGGCGGCGGGCTGGCGCAGCGCGGTCTCCGAGTCGAGCGCGGCCAGGACCGCGCGCAGGGCGCTGGGCGGGGGCTGGGGAGTCTGCAAAGTCATGGCGGGGTCGCCTCTCCGTGCGAGATCGGCGTGCGAGTGCGGCATACCGGCATGGCGCGGTGTGTCGTCGGTGACGGAACCTGGCCGTGTCCGGTTGTGCATGATCGCGGTGCGGGCGCCGCCGCTGCCGTCGACGAGGGTTTCGGAGCGGCAGCGGGCCGGCCTTGGCGCAGTGCGAATTCTATCGAACAGGTGCACAGGGTGACCTGTTTATCACAGGCGGTGGCGCCGGGCAAGTCGACGGATGTGCTGAAAGACCATCAGTTCCCTTGCATTGCAAGCCGTTCGAAGCAATCGGGTATCGATCTTCGGGGTGGGCATGATGCTTGCACGGTCGGTCGACCGGCCGCTCAGGAGGAGGGGACCATGGGCGAGAAGGTCGTGGCGACGCGGGCGGACCT
Source organism: Kitasatospora sp. NPDC059327 (assembly GCF_042752535.1). Classification (NCBI taxonomy): domain Bacteria; kingdom Bacillati; phylum Actinomycetota; class Actinomycetes; order Kitasatosporales; family Streptomycetaceae; genus Kitasatospora; species Kitasatospora sp. NPDC059327. The sequence goes on from NZ_JBHYYB010000070.1 coordinate 10,422, forward strand.
GTCGGACCGGCAGCTGTACCGTCGCAAGCTCCAGTCCTGCCAGGACGCGTTGGGGCGGATGCTGCGCGAGGACCGTTTCGACCGGCCGCGGGCCGTGATGGGCCTGGAGATCGAGCTCAACCTGGCCGACGAACAGGGCCTGCCGGTGATGCGCAACGCCCAGGTGCTCAGCGCGATCGGCTCCAGCGACTTCCAGACCGAGCTCGGCCGGTTCAACATCGAGGTCAACATCGCCCCGCACCGGCTCTGCGGCCACGTCTTCGAGGAACTGCGCGAGGAGATCGACACCGGACTGCGCTACGCCGACCGGCGGGCCGCCGAGGCCGGCGCGCGGATCGTGATGGTGGGCATCCTGCCGACCCTGGAGCACGACCACACGGGGCTGGACGCGATGTCCCACAACCAGCGGTACAACCTGCTCAGCGACCAGATCCTGGCCGCCCGGGGCGAGGACATCACGCTGGACATCGAGGGCGTCGAGCACCTCCAGCTGGAGTCGATCACCATGGTCGCGGAGGCCGCCGCGACCTCGCTGCAACTGCACCTGCAGGTCACCCCGGAGCGGTTCTCCTCGGTCTGGAACGCCGCCCAGGCGATCTGCGGCCCGCAGCTGGCGCTCGGTGCCAACTCGCCGTTCCTGTTCGGGCGGGAGCTGTGGCGGGAGACCCGGCCGGTGCTCTTCCAGCAGGCCTGCGACACCCGTTCGGCGGAGCTCAAGGCCCAGGGCGTCCGCCCGATCACCTGGTTCGGTGAGCGCTGGGTGGACTCGGCGTACGACCTCTTCGAGGAGAACCTGCGGTACTTCCCGGCGCTGCTGCCGATCTGCGACGACGAGGACCCGGTGAAGGTGCTCGCCTCCGGCGGAGTGCCGCGGCTGGCCGAGATGCGGCTGCACAACGGGACCATCTACCGGTGGAACCGCCCGGTGTACGACGTCAGCGGCGGCGTGCCGCACCTGCGGGTGGAGAACCGCGCGCTGCCGGCCGGCCCGACCGTCGCCGACACGCTGGCCAACGCGGCCTTCTACTACGGGCTCGTCCGGGTGCTCGCCGAGCAGTCGCGGCCGATCTGGACCAGGCTGCCGTTCGAGCGGGCCGACGAGAACTTCCAGCAGGCCGCCCGGTACGGCCTCGACGCCGTCTTCCAGTGGCCCCGGCACGGCCGGGCCGGCCGCGGCGGGGGGCTGACCACCCTGCCCGCGGTCGACCTGGTGCTGAACGAGCTGCTCCCGATGGCGCACCAGGGGCTGGACGAGTGGGGTGTGGAGCCGGCCGACCGGGACCGCTACCTCGGCATCATCGAGCAGCGCTGTCTGCGCCGGGTCAACGGTGCCTCCTGGCAGAGCGCCACCTTCCACCGCTTGCGCGAGCAGTTCGGGATGGACCGGCCGGCCGCGCTGGCCGCGATGACCCGGCGCTACATCGAGTACATGCGGACGGGCGAGCCCGTGCACACCTGGCCGGTCGGGTAGCGGGGCCGCCCGCGAAGCCCGGTCGGGGCCGGCGCGGTCCGAGGTGAGGCCGTGCCCGGCGGGGCGGCTGCCGGCCGCTGTGGAAGGATGACCGCTCCGGCGGTCGGCCGACGGCCGGAGCGACGCCGGACCGCTGGAGCATCCCGTGACCACCGCCCCGACCGAACCGGCGACCGCGCGGCCCACGCGCCGGCTGCTCGGCGTGGAACTGCTGATCGTCCTCGGTCTCTCCCTCGGGGCGAGCGGCATCGGCGCGCTGATCAGCTTCACCGGCTCACTGACCGAGACCCTCGAACTCGGCAAGCAGGTGGCCACCCTCAACTCCTCGCGCGCGCCGGGCCGGCCCTGGCTCGACCTCGCCTGGCAGCTCTACTACGTCGCGCGCGGACTGATGCCGGTGGTGCTGGTCGGCTACCTGCTGGTGCGCGAGGGCAGCTCGCTGCGGGTGCTCGGCTTCGACCTCGGACAGAAGGCGCGCGACCTCGGCCGGGGCGCCGCCGTCGCGGCCGCGATCGGCGGCACCGGGCTGGCGCTCTACCTGGCCTCGCAGGCGGCCGGCTACAACCTGACCGTGGCGCCCTCCGGCCTGCCCGACGTCTGGTGGCGCATCCCGGTCCTGGTGGCGTCCGCCTGGCAGAACGCCGTCCTGGAGGAGGTCGTCGTCCTCGGCTACCTGCTGCGCAGGCTCGGGCAGCTGGGCTGGTCGTGGCCGGCCGCGCTGGTGGCCAGCTCGGTGCTGCGGGGGTCGTACCACCTGTACCAGGGGGTGGGCGGGCTGGTCGGCAACATGGTGATGGGCGCGGTGTTCTGCCTGCTGTACCGGCGTTGGGGGCGGGTGATGCCCCTGGTGGTGGCCCACGCGCTGATCGACACGGTGGCCTTCGTCGGGTACGCGCTGCTGGCCGGTCACGTCAGCTGGCTGCCCACCGGCTGACCGGTGGCCGGACGGCCAGCGCCCGCGGCGGCCGGCCGAGCAGGCGGTCCACGTGCCGGCGCTCCAGGCCCTGGCCGGGGTCGATCGGCAGCAGGAGGCGGTCACGGCGCCAGAGCGCGTTGCGGACCAGCCGGGCCGGGATGACGTCGTCGATCCAGGCGAACGGCCGGCCGGCGGCGTACCGCAGCAGCGGGGCCCACTTGTGGGCGGAGAACAGTTCCATCAGCGGGACCCTGGGGTCGCCGGGCCGCGGGACGTAGCCCGCGAAGCGGACCACCGGCAGCCGGGGCAGCCCGATCGCCGGGGCGATGTGGGTGTTGGCGTCCTCCTCCCAGGTGGTGGCCCAGACCAGTTCGTACGCGCCGGCCAGCTCGCGCAGCCAGGCGCCGTGCCGGGCGGAGAGCAGCACGCTGTAGCCGAGCAGGGTGTGCACGTCGAACCCGGCCTCGGGTCTCGGGCAGACCGGGTTGAGCACCCCGTCGACATCCAGGAACAGCAGTGGCTTCGGCACCGGGCGCCCCCCAGGTAGGACCTCGTCGTCACCTGGTGGGACGAGCGGCGCCCGGCGGTGGTTGCCCACCGGAGGGCGCACGCAGGGGGCGCACGGGGTGCTCAGCGGGCGGCGGCGGGTTCGCCGAGCGGCGGCGCGGAGCCGACGGCGGAGCGCCGGGAGAGCCGCCGGACCTGAGGCTCCAGCAGGACGACGGCGCTGAGGAGCAGGCAGAGCGCCGCACAGGCCCAGAGCGCGCCGGAGAGCCCCAGCGCGGCCGCGGCCGGTCCGGCCAGCGCGGTGCCGACCGGGGCCAGCGACAGTGAGCCGAGATGGTCGTACGCGCAGACCCGGGAGAACATCTCGACCGGGATCTCCTGCTGCAGCGCGATCATCCAGTTCACGCCGAACACGGTGACCCCGGCGCCGGACAGGAACATCGCCACGACCAGCACCGGCAGCGGCGCGGCCAGCGCGAGGGCCAGGGCCGGCACACCGAAGAGGAAGACGCCCCAGTTGCCGACCAGCAGGATCCGGCGGGGCTGCCAGCGGACCATCACGAGTCCGGTCACCACCAGGCCGGTCCCGTGCGCGGCGAGCGCCAGGCCCCAGTCCCGGGCGCCCCCCAGCCGCTGCTCGGCGACGATCGGCCCGTACACCGCGTCCACGGCGGTGATACAGGCCATCAGTACGGCGAACTGGAGCACGATCACCCAGAGCCAGCGACGGGAGGCGAACTCCTGCCAGCCCTCGCGCAGGTCGCGGAGCATCCCGCCGCCGGCCCCGGCGGGGGCGGCGGGCTCGGCCTCCAGGAAGAGGCGCAGTGCGGCGGCGACCAGGAAGCAGCCGGCGTCCACCGCGAGCACCCAGCCGGGGACGACGGCGGCGGTCAGGGCGCCGCCGAGCGCCATGCCGCCGATCTGGGCGGAGTTGAGCGCCAGCCGGAAGACCGAGAACGCCCGGCCGGCGTGCTCGGCGGCCACGCTCTGCATGATCATGCCTTCGGAGGCGGGGGCGTAGAAGGCGTGACCGGCCCCGCCGGCCGCGGAGAGCACCATCAACTGCCAGAGCTGCGCCTGGCCCGTCAGGACCAGCGCGGCCAGCACGGCCTGCGAGACGGCGCTGAACAGATTGGCGGCGACCATCACGTGGTGGCGCGGCAGCCGGTCGGCGAGCGCGCCGCCGATCATCAGCAGCAGGACCACCGGGACCAGCCGGGCGGCGGTGACGTAGCCGACCTCGGTGGTGGAGCCGCCGCCCTCGATGACAGCGAAGGCGGTGGCGATCGGAGCCCCCGCGTTGCCGAGGCCGCTGACGACGGTGGCGGCGGTCTGGATGCGGAAGTTGCGCCCGGCCCAGGGGAACCGGCGTCGGCGCGGGGGCGGGGGTTGGCTCTGCACCCGGCGACTATGCCGGGGGAGGCGTCAGCTGTCCAGCGGGTTTCACGCCTTACGGGGCCGGTCGGGGCGGCTCAGCCGAGGTGGCCCCAGAGGAAGCTGAGCGTGCGCCGCCAGGCCGTCCGGGCCTGGAGCCGGTCGTAGCCGCCGTGCGGGTTCTCGTCGTTCATGAAGGCGTGCCCGGCCGGGTAGAAGTGGATCTCGGGCCGGACGTCGGTGGCCTCGCCGATCCGGATGGCCGCCTCGTCGACGGCGGCCATCGGGATGGAGCGATCGTTCTCGGCGTAGTGGCCCAGGACGTGGGCGGTGAGGCCCCGGTAGTCGAAGTCCGGATCGGGCGGCAGCCCGTAGAACGGGACCGCGGCGGCCACCCGGTCGCCCTCGGCGGCGGCCAGCAGCAGGGCGAAGCCGCCGCCCATGCAGAACCCCACCACGCCGACCGCGTCGCCGACCACACCGTCCAGGCCGAGCAGGTGACCGACCGCACCGCGCAGGTCCGCCACGGCCCGCTCGACCGGGAGTTCCCGCTTCAGCCGGGCCGCCTCGGCGCCGTCGTGCGTGGTCGTGCCGCCGAAGAGGTCCGGGGCCAGGACGGTGAAGCCCTCGGCGGCGAACCGGTCCGCCATCGCCGCCACGTGGGAGGTGAGCCCCCACCACTCCTGGACCACCACCAGGCCGGGGCCGACGCCCTGCGGAGGGCGGGCCAGATAGCCGTGGGCCTCGCGGCCGCCGGTGCGGAAGGTGACGTTCTGCCGGGAGCCGCCCTGCTCAGGCATGGCTTCCTCTCGGTGGGGACGGGCCGCGCGCGGCGCGGCGCGGCGGGGGCTGCGGGGTGCCTCCTACCGGTCGTGGGGCCGACGGTGCCGCCCGCCACGCCGGTGCGGTGGATCAGCCCATCTCCTCCAGCGCACGGCCCTTGGTCTCCTTGATGCAGAAGGCCACGAACGGGATCGAGAGCACGGCGAAGACGGCGTAGATGACGTACGTCGCCGACAGGTTCCAGTCGGCGAGGTCGGGGAAGCTGACCGTGATCGCCCAGTTGGCGATCCACTGCGCCGAGGCGGCGACCGACAGGGCGAGCGCCCGGATCCGGTTGGGGAACATCTCGCCGAGCAGGACCCAGACCACCACGCCCCAGGAGAAGGCGAAGCAGAACACGAAGACGTGCGCGGCGACCAGCGCGACGGTGGCGTAGGTGTCGTCCAGGGTGGCGGAGTCGCCGGTGCCCTGCCGGTAGGAGAACGCCCAGGCGGCGGTGGCCAGGGCCAGCGCCATGCCCGCCGAGCCGGCCAGCGCGAGCGGCTTGCGGCCGATCCGGTCGACCAGCACCATGGCGACGACCGTACCGACCACGTTGACGATCGAGGTGGAGAGGCTGATCAGCAGGGAGTTGGCCTCGTTGATGCCGACGGACTGCCAGAGGAACGACGAGTAGTAGAAGATCACGTTGATGCCGACGAACTGCTGGAACACCGAGGCGCCGATACCGACCCAGACGATCGGCAGCAGCCCGAAGCGGCCGCCCAGCAGGTCCCTCGCCCGGGGCTTGTGGGCGGACTCCAGCACCGCGCGGATCTCGGCCACCCGGGCGTCCAGGTCGACGTCCTCGCCCTCCACCTCCAGCAGCACCTTGCGGGCCTGCTCCTCGCGCCGGTCGGCGATCAGGTAGCGCGGCGACTCCGGGATGGCCAGCGCCATCAGGCCGTACACCAGCGCCGGGACGGTCTCGACGCCGAGCATCCACTGCCAGGCCTGGATACCGCCCAGGTGGCCGGTGGACTCACCGCCGGCCGCCTGGTTGAGCGCCCAGTTGGCGAGCTGGGAGACGGTGATGCCGAGCACGATCGCCATCTGCTGGAAGGAGGCCAGCCGGCCCCGGTACGCGGTGGGCGCGACCTCGGCGATGTAGGTCGGGGCGATCACCGAGGCGATGCCGATCGCGACACCGCCCACCACGCGCCAGGTGGCCAGCACCTGGATGCTCGGTGGGAACATCGAGCCGACGCCGCTGATCGCGAAGAGCGTGGCGGCCAGCAGCATGGTGCGGACCCGGCCGAAGTGGTCGGCGAGCCGACCTGCCGCCACCGCGCCGGCGGCCGAGCCGAGCAGGGCGATGGCCACCACGAAGGCGGTCTCGCCGTTGCCCACCGCGAAGTGCTTCTGGATTCCGGTCACCGCGCCGTTGATCACCGCGCTGTCGTAGCCGAACAGGAAGCCGCCCATCGCGGCGGCCGCCGAGATGAAGACGACGTGCCCGAGATGCGCCTCGCCGGAGGCCGGACGGGATGTGGCTGCGGACACGCGCGCTCCCCGGGTGGACGGGCCCACCGGGACGGCAGTGGGCAGGATTCGTCACACATTCGATCAGCGGCTTCCCGGCTTCGCCCGAAATCGAGCCGATCGGGTGACGTGGCGTCAGCGCTGCTACCCCGTGCGCCGCGCGTTACGCCGCAGGAGTTGGGTCCGGACGGCGGCGTCCAGGCCCTGGCCGCGCTCGGCCAGCCGGTCGGCGAGGGCGTGCTGCTCCTCGACGGTCTTCTTGTCGTCGTACTTGAACTTGGCCCGCACCGTGCGGACGGTGAGCCGCAGCCCGCGCAGGCCCGACAGCAGCCGGCCGAACGGTTCCTCGCCGGGGGCGACCCGCAGCGAGGGCGTCTCGGGCTGGAAGTGCGCCAGCTGGCGGTTGAGGATCGCCGCCTTGCCGGCCGCGTCCTCGACGATCTCGGCCGTGCAGGTGAACTGGACGGAGGCGTAGTAGCTGGTGGGCGTACCCGGCTCGCCGCGCCAGTGCCCAGGGGCGAAGGCGTAGTCGTCGGTGACCGCGAGGGTGACCTCGGGGTCGGCCCGGACGGCGGCGAACAGCGGATTGGGCGCGGCGAGGTGCAGCAGCACCTCACTCCGCTCGACGTCCAGCAGGAAGTGGGTGGGGACCAGGACGGGCCCCTGGCCGGGCAGGCCGTTGGCGGCGAGCAGGCCGAAGTCGCGGCCCTGCGCCAGCCAGGCGCGCCACTCGGCGTCGTCGCCGCGGTCCCAGGATCTGATCAGCATCGGGGGGCCGGCGTCAGCGGGTGAGGTCGCGCAGGTGCGCGGGGAGCGGCACGGTGGCGGAGGCGTCCGGTACGGGGGCGCCGTACCCCGTGGTCACCGGCACCACGCCGGACCAGTACGGCAGGTCGAGGTCCGCCTCGTCGTCGTCGGCGCCGTCGGCGCGGGTCTTGGCGGAGACCTCGTCCAGGTCGAGCCGGACGACGGCGGTGGCGGCCAGCTCCTTGGCATTGGCCGGGCGGACCTCGGCGGACCGGCCGGGGACGGCCTGGTCGACCAGGGCGTCCAGCGCGACCGACAGCTCCACGGGGTCGGTGACCTGGTGGGCCGTGCCGTGGGCGACCACCGAGCGGAAGTTGACCGAGTGGTTGAACGCCGACTTGGTCAGCACCAGGGCGTCGACCAGGGTGACGGTGACGCAGACCGGCAGGCCCTGGTCGCCCTTGGCGCCGCGCAGCGGGCGGCTGCCGGTGGAGCCGTGGATGTAGAGGCGGTCACCGACCCGGGCGAAGATCGTCGGCAGGACGACGGGGGCGCCGTCGGCGACGAAGCCCAGGTGGCAGAGGTAGGTGCTGTCGAGGATCGCGTGGATCGCCGCCTGCTCCCAGGTCGCGCGGTCCTTGTAGCGGGTCGGGGTGGTGCGCGGGGTGCGGGCGTAGGACACGTCGCCGTCTGACATGACAACCTCTATGTACTAGTGCATAATCTCTTTTGTGCTAGGAGACTATCCGATCAAGGGACGGCGCGCCAGCGAAATCGCGGCCGACGTCGAGCAGGGCGTCAGTACCGGACGGCTCGCGCCGGGCACCGCGCTGCCCCCGCTGCGCGACCTGGCCGGCGAACTCGGTGTCAACCCCAACACCGTCGCCGCCGCCTACCGGCTGCTCCGCGACCGGGGGGTGATCGAGACCGCCGGTCGCAAGGGCAGCCGGATCCGCCCGCGGCCGGCACTCACTCCGCGCGACGAGCTCCGGCTTCCCGTCCCGCCGGAGGCCCGGGACCTCGCCAACGGCAACCCCGACCCCGCGCTGCTCCCGGACCTCACGCCGGCCCTGGCCGCCGCGGCCGAGGCCGCCCGCCGCGACCCGGTGCTCTACGGGCGCCCGGCGGTCGACCCCGGACTGCTGGCCCTGGTCACCGCGGGCTTCCGCGCCGACGGCCTGCCCGACGCGCCGATCACCATCGCCTCCGGATCGCTCGACACCATCGAGCGGATCCTCGCCACCCGGCTGCGCCCCGGTGACGCCGTCGCCGTCGAGGACCCGGGCTGGGGAAGTCTGATGGACCTGCTGCCGGCCCTCGGCCTGCGGGCCGCCCCCGTCCGGCTGGACGACGAGGGCCCGCTGCCGGAGGCGCTGGCCGAGGTGCTGGCGGGCGGCGCCCGCGCGGTGGTGGTCACCAGTCGCGCGCAGAACCCGACCGGTGCGGCCGTCGGCGCCGCCCGGGCGGCCGCGTTGCGCGCGGTGCTGGCCCGCCACCCCGGAGTGCTGCTGATCGAGGACGACCACGGCCACGGCATGGTCGACCAGCCGTTCCACTCGCTGGTCGGAGCCGGGTCCGAGCATTGGGTGGTGGTGCGCTCGGCGGCCAAGGCCTACGGGCCGGACCTGCGGCTCTCGTTCGCGATCGGGGACGCGGACACCATCGGGCGGGTGCGGGGACGCCAGCGCCTCGGGGCCGGCTGGGTCAGCCATCTGCTGCAGGTCGCCGTCGCGGAGCTGTGGCGCACCGACGCGGCGCCGGTCGCCCGGGTGGCCGCCGCGTACCGGGAGCGGCGGGACGCCCTGCGGGGGGAACTGGCCGCGCGCGGCATCGAGGCGCACGGGGCGAGCGGGCTGAACGTCTGGGTGCCCGTCCCGGACGAGGCCACGGTGCTCGCCGCGCTGGTGCAACGCGGCTGGGTGGTGGCGCCGGGCGCGCGGTTCCGCCTGCAGTCCGCGCCGGGCCTGCGGATCACCGTCGCCCGGCTGGACCCGGCCGACGCGCGGCGGCTGGCCGACGATCTGGCGGCCGTGCTGGGAACGGGCGGTGTCGACGCGCGGCTGATCTGAACCGGTCGGTAACAGAGTGAGAAACCTGGTGCAGATACCTAGCGGTAACAAGCGCGAGCATGTCATCTTCATCGCGCCACCGGCCGGCGGCCTACCCTCACCTCCGTGTCTCCCCGCCCCCACACCGCGGGCGAGACCGACCGCAGGAGTTCCGCCGTGCCCGAAAACCGTTCGAGCATCACTCGCAGAACCACCGGCCTCACCCGGCGGCTGCTCGTCGCCGCCCTCGCCCTGCCGCTCGGCGCGGCCGGACTGATCACCGGGGCGGCGGTGCCGGCCTCGGCCGCCACCGCCGCACCGACCGGGCCGACCGCCTCCGTCACCCTGGGGGACAGCTACATCTCCGGCGAGGCCGGCCGCTGGAAGGGCAACGCCGTTGTCACCAGCGGCAGTCGGGCCGGCACCGACCGGGCCTGGACCGGCAGTGCCTACGATCCGAGCCGGATCTACGGAGCGACGTACACGAGCGGGTGCGACCGCTCGGACGTCGCCGAGGTCCGCAGCGCGCCGTCGGTGGCGCAGAACCAGATCAACCTGGCCTGCTCCGGAGCCGTCGCCGCCAATGTCTTCCGCGCCGCCAACGGGGGCCAGTCGTTCAAGGGCGAGGCCCCGCAGGCCGACCAACTCGCCACGGTGGCGGGCCAGTACAACGTCAAGCTGATCACGCTGTCGATCGGCGGCAACGACCTCGGCTTCGGCGACGTGATCAGCACCTGCGTCAAGGACTACCTGGTCTGGTACTCCTACTGCAACGACGACCAGCAGTCCGCGATCGACTCCCGGATGCCCGACGCGATGGCCGGTGTCGGCAAGGCGCTGGACGAGATCCGGGCCGTGATGTCGAGCGCCGGCTACGCGACCGGTGACTACCGCGTCGTGCTGCAGTCCTACCCCTCGCCGATCCCGCGGGCGGCCGAGATGCGGTACCCGGAGAGCGGCTGGAGCCGGTCCGACACCGGCGGGTGTCCGTTCTGGAACGGCGACGCCGACTGGGCACGGGACTCGTTGGTGCCGCAGATCTCGCGGGCGCTGGCGGGCGTCGCCGCCGCGAAGGGCGCGCAGTTCCTGGACCTCGCGGACATGATGCAGGGGCGCGAGGTCTGCTCCAAGGCGACCCGGCAGGCGAGTGCCACCAGCGCGCCGTCCGCCGTCACCAGCGAGTGGGCGCGGTTCGTCGACGGCGGGCTCAACACCTCGCAGGGCGCGCTGCAGGAGTCGATGCACCCCAACTACTACGGCCAGCAGGCCCTCGGGCAGTGCCTGACCCTGCTGTACGCACGGCCGAGCGGCGACTTCGGCTGCCGCAACACGGCGGGGAAGGACGCGAGCGGGATGTACCTGACCGCGCGCTGACGCACGGCGCGGCCGGTCCCCGCTCCGGGCGGAGCGGGGACCGGCCGCGGTGCGTCACCCCTTGGCGAGCAGGGCCTGGGCGTGCGCCCGGACCTGATCCTTCGTCAGATAGGCGTCGGTGTACTCGAAGTCGCGCAGCCGGGCGGGCTGGCGGGCCAGGAAGCCGGTCCGGACGAAGTCGTCGCCGGCGGTGGCGTTCAGCAGCCAGTTGGCGCCGACCCGGAACTTGGCGGCGTTGGTGCGCATCGCCATCAGGTGGTAGCCGCGGGCGACCACCTGGGCGGGTACGCCGCGGAGCTCGATGCCGACCGGCTTGGACACCGCGTCCTTGCCGCCGAGGTCCACCACCAGCCCCAGGTCCTTGTGGTAGTAGGGCTCCAGCGGCTGGTTGCGCAGTGCTGCGATCAGGTTGTTCGCCACCGCCCGGCCCTGGCGGGCGGAGTGCTGGGCGGTGGGCGGGCAGACCGCGCCGTCGCCCTTGGCGAGGTCCGGGACGGCGGCGGCGTCGCCGAGCGCGAACACGCTCTCGAACTGGGGCACCCGCATCTCGGCCGTGACCGCGATCCGGCCGCGGACCGTCTCGGCGTCCAGGGTGCCGATCAGCGGGCTGGCCGCGACACCGGCCGTCCAGATCAGCGTCCGGCAGGGGAGGGTCCGGCCGTCGGTGAACTTGACCGACTCGGCGCCGACCTCGGCCACCGAGACGCCCAGCGAGACCTCGATGCCGCGCTCGCGCAGCACCTCCAGCGCGGCGGTGCCGAGGGCGTCGCCGAGCTCCGGCATCAGCTTCGGGGCGATGTCGATCAGGTGCCACTTGATCTGCCGGGCGTCCAGCCGCGGGTAGCGGCGGGCGGCGGCGGTGGTCAGCCGTTGCAGGCAGGCGGCCGTCTCGGTGCCAGCGTAGCCGCCGCCGACCACCACGAACTGCAGCCGGGACTCGCGCTCCCGCTGGTCCAGGGTGGCCGAGGCGAGGTCGAGCTGGGCGATCACGTGGTCGCGGACGTAGGTCGCCTCGGCGAGCGTCTTCATGCCGCGCGCGTAGTCGGTCAGGCCCGGGATGTCGAAGGTGCGGGTCACGCTGCCGGGGGCGAGCACCAGGTAGTCGTACTTCTGCGCGACGACCTCGTCGGTGATCTTGCGGACCACGCAGACCTTGGAGCGCGGGTCGACGCCGATCGCGCCGCCCGGGACGATGTGGGTCCGGCGCAAGGTCCGGCGGAGCGAGACCGCGACCGACTGCGGGGTCAGCACCCCGGCCGCCACATGCGGGAGCAGCGGCAGATAGAGCTGGTAGCTGAACGGCGTGACCAGCGAGATCTCCGCCTCCGAGGGCGTGAGCTTGCGTTCGAGACGGCGAGCGCACTCCAGCCCGGCGAAGCCGCCGCCCACGATCAGGATCCGAGGTCGTTCCATCGTTCATCCCTTACCGTGCAGTTCGTACCGTCAAAGGTCCCCACTACTGTCCGCCACACTCGCACGGAGCAGCGGGGGGTGCCACCGGGGCGGCGCGGATGGCGCAGACGAGGGCGGCGGGTGCGGCACGCGGCGCCCGGTGCGCGCATATGCCCGATAGGCTGTCCGGCGTGCTCACCGAGGTGACGGCGGTCCGATACGTGACGCCACTGCGAGAAGGCGGCTCGATGCCGGGCCTGGTCGAGGCCGACGACCGGCGGCTGTACGCGCTGAAATGGGTCGGCGCCGCACAGGGCCGCAAGGCGCTGGTGGCGGAGGTGCTGGCCGGGGAGCTGGGCCGCCGGCTGGGGCTGCCGGTACCGGAGCTGGTCACCGTGGACCTGGACCCGGTGCTGGCCCGCAGCGAGCCGGACCCGCAGATCCAGGACCAGATGCGGGCCAGCGGCGGCCTCAACCTGGGGATGGCCTTCGTCGGCGGCGCGCTCAACTTCGACCCGCTCTGCTTCGAGGTGGACGCCGGGCTGGCCGGTCAGGTGCTCTGGTTCGACGCCCTGATCGGCAACGTCGACCGCTCCTGGCGCAACCCCAACCTGCTGGTGGCGACCGGTGGGCTGCGGCTGATCGACCACGGCGCCAGCCTGATCTTCCATCACCACTGGGCGGGTGCGGCCGGTTGGGCCCGCCGCCCGTACGACGCCTCCGACCACGCGCTGCTGCGGGCCGAGCCGGACCTGGCGGCCGCGGACAAGGCGCTCGCCCCGCTCGCCGAGGCGGCGGTGGAGGCGGCGGTGGCGCAGATCCCCGACGTCTGGCTGCTGGACGAGCCGGGCTTCGACTCGCCCGAGGCGGTGCGCGCCGCGTACCGCGCCCAGCTGACCGAGCGACTGGCCGGTCCGCGCGACTGGCTGCCGGAGGTGTCCGTATGACCGAGCCCGTGCCGTCGGCCCCGTCGGCCGTCGCCGAGCTGCACGACTACGAGTACGCGGTGATCCGGGCGGTGCCCAGGGTGGAACGCGGCGAGTGCGTCAACGTCGGGGTGCTGCTGTACTGCCGGCAGAGCGCGCACCTGGGTGCGCGGACCCATCTGGACCAGGCCCGGCTACTGGCGCTGGACCCGGTGGCGGACGTCGCCGGGGTGCGCCGGGCGCTTCACGGGATCGAGGCGGTGTGCGCGGGTGGTCCGGCGGCCGGTCCGGCGGCGGCGGACAACCCGGGACAGCGGTTCCGCTGGCTGACGGCGCCGCGCAGCGCGATCGTCCAGCCGGGGCCGGTGCACACCGGGCTGACCGGTGACCCGGAGGCCGAGCTGCGGCGGCTCTTCGACCAGCTGGTGCTCTGATCGACCGCTTCGGTGGTCGAGCGGTTGACCTACGGACTTTTGCCCTGGTCAAAGCTTGAGTTGGTGAAGCACTCGGTCGTACGCTGGCCCCATGGGTTCGACAGCGACGACGACCGTACCGACCAACGCCGAGTTGATGGAGGCGTTGGCCGCCGTCGGTGCCGCCTACTTCCAGGACTTCGCGGCGGCGGCGGCCCGGCACGGCCTCTCCTCCTCGCAGGCGAAGGCGCTCGGCGCGGTGCAGGAGCCGGTGCCGATGCGGGCGCTGGCCGGCCGGCTGGGCTGCGATGCCTCCAACGTGACCGGGATCGTCGACCGGCTGGAGTCGCTCGGCCTGGCGAACCGCGAGGCGGCGGCCGGTGACCGGCGGGTCAAGATCGTGGTGATCACCGCGCAGGGGCGCGAGATCCTCGGGCTGATCCGCGGCGAGATGAGCCGCACCCACCAGGCCTTCGAGGCGATGAGCGACGAGCAGCGGGTGTCGCTGCACTCGATCTGCGCGCAGGTGCTGCCGGTGCTCGCCGGCCGGGCGGTCGGCGGCGCGTAGGGCGTGGTCCGGCGCCGGTCGGCGGTCGGCGCGCGGGTGGTGCCGGTGTGCGGGTGGTAGCGGTGCGCGGTCGCGGGGCCGGGTGGCTCCGGCCGGGAGCGTCGGGCGGGCCGTCGGGCGATGGGGTCCGGGCTGCCGGGTGGGTGGGTCCGGGCCGTCGGGCGGTGGGGTCCGGTCCGCCGACGCTCGTGCTGACCTCGGCTGTTAGGCTTGCGAAGCGTGAGCGCGAAGCCCCAGATCCCCAATGTCCTGGCCTCCCGGTACGCCTCGGCGACCCTGGCCCAGCTGTGGTCCCCCGAGCACAAGGTGGTTCTCGAGCGCCATCTGTGGCTCGCCGTCCTGAAGGCCCAGCAGGACCTCGGCGTCGAGGTGCCCGCCGGTGCCGTCGCCGACTACGAGCGGGTGATCGACCAGGTCGACCTCGGCTCGATCGCCGCCCGCGAGCGGGTCACCCGGCACGACGTGAAGGCGCGGATCGAGGAGTTCAGCGACCTCGCCGGCCACGAGCAGATCCACAAGGGCATGACCTCCCGGGATCTGACCGAGAACGTCGAGCAGCTGCAGATCCGCCAGTCGCTGGAGCACGTCCGCGACCGTACGGTCGCCGTGCTGGTCCGCCTGGGCCGGCTCGCCGCCCAGCACTCCGAGCTGGTCATGGCCGGCCGGTCGCACAATGTCGCGGCGCAGGCCACCACGCTGGGCAAGCGCTTCGCGACCGTCGCGGACGAGCTGCTGGTCGCCTTCCGGCGGCTGGAGGAGCTGATCGCCCGCTACCCGCTGCGCGGGATCAAGGGCCCGGTCGGCACCGCCCAGGACATGCTGGACCTGCTCGGCGGCGACACCGAGAAGCTCGCCGAGCTGGAGCGCCGGGTGGCCGGCCACCTCGGCTTCGACAACGTGCTCGTCAGCGTCGGCCAGGTCTACCCGCGCTCGCTGGACTTCGAGGTGCTCACCGCCCTCGTCCAGCTCTCGGCCGCGCCGTCCAGCCTGGCCAAGACGATCCGCCTGATGGCCGGCCACGAGCTGGTCACCGAGGGGTTCAAGGAGGGCCAGGTCGGCTCCTCCGCGATGCCGCACAAGATGAACACCCGCTCCTGCGAGCGCGTCAACGGTCTGGCCGTCATCCTGCGCGGCTACGCCTCGATGACCGCCGAGCTGGGCGGCGACCAGTGGAACGAGGGCGACGTCTCCTGCTCGGTGGTCCGCCGGGTCGCGCTGCCGGACGCCTTCTTCGCCTTCGACGGCCTGCTGGAGACCTTCCTGACCGTCCTCGACGAGTTCGGCGCCTTCCCCGCCGTGATCGAGGCCGAGCTGGACCGCTACCTGCCGTTCCTGGCCACGACCAAGGTGCTGATGGGCGCGGTGCGCGCGGGCGTCGGCCGGGAGACCGGGCACGAGGTCATCAAGGAGCACGCCGTCGCCTCGGCGCTGGCGATGCGGGCCGGCGCGCGGGAGAACGCGCTGCTGGACCGGCTGGCCGCCGATGAGCGGATGCCGCTGGACCGGGCCGCGCTGGACGCGCTGCTCGCCGACCGGCTCTCCTTCACCGGCGCGGCCGGTGCCCAGGTCGCCGAGGTCGTCCGCCGGGTGGAGGCCGTCGCGGCCGCCTACCCGGAGGCCGCCAAGTACGCCCCGGATGACATTCTCTGACGACTCGTCAGGCCTGTGTGGGTCCCGTCGCCGATCCGGTGGCGGGGCCTTCGCCGTGGTCGGCGCCGACGTGCCCCGGATCGAGCGGCGGGCCGTTGGTGCCGCAGGTGTAGCGGCAGTCCGGCTCGGCGACCGGGTGGTCCTCGGGAGCCAGGACGTTGCCCCGGACCGTGGTGAAGGCCGTCAGTCCGCCGGCGGCCAGCAGTCCGGCGCAGATCATCATGGCGATCCGGAAGGCGGAGTCCACCGAGGCGGGCACCTGGTAGGCGTCGCCGCTGAGCCCGGCCAGCGCGGGCAGGGCGGCCACCGCGAGCAGACCGGCCGCGCGGGCGGCGGCGTTGTTGACGCCGCTGGCGATCCCGGCGTGCCGGACCTCCACCGCCGCCAGCACCGTCGCGGTCAGCGGTGCCACCAGCAGGACCATCCCGCAGCCCATCACGGTGACGGCCGGCAGCACGTCCGTCCAGTACGAGGCGTCCGCGCCGATCCGCAGCATGAGCAGCACGCCCGTCGCGCAGATCAGCGGCCCCACGGTGAGCGGCAGTCGCGGGCCGATCCGCTTGCCGAGCCGGCCGGCCCGGGCGGACAGCGCGAGCATCAGCACGGTGATCGGCACCAGGGCCAGCCCGGAGACCAGCGGGGAGAACCCGGAGACGATCTGCAACTGCACGACCAGCAGGAAGAACACGCCGCTGAAGGCCGCGTAGACGCAGAGGGTGACCAGGTTCACCGCGGTGAACAGCCGGGAGGAGAAGAGGCCGAGCGGCAGCATCGGCTCCGGGACGCGGCGCTCGACCACGACGAAGGCCGCGCCCAGCAGCACTCCCGCCGCGCCGGCCAGCCAGACCTCCGGCGAGAGCCCGCCGCCCGCGGCCGTCAGGGCGTAGGTGACCGAACCCAGGGCGAGCGCGGCCAGGGCCGCGCCGAGGGCGTCGAACCGGCCGGTCGCGCTCTCGTCCCGGCTCTCCGGGACGTGCCGGGAGGCCACCGCGATCACCAGGACGGCGAGCGGGACGTTCAGCAGGAAGATCCACCGCCAGCCGGGGCCGTCCACCAGCCAGCCGCCGAGGAACGGACCGATCGCCGCCGACACCCCGCCCAGACCGGACCAGAGGCCGACCGCCGCCGACCGGTCGTCAGGGTGGAACACGGCCTGGAGCATCGCCAGCGAGCCGGGGGTGAGCAGTGCCCCGCCGATGCCCTGCACCGCGCGGGCGGCGATCAGCACCTCGATGGTGGGCGCCGCGGCGCACGCCGCCGAGGCGGCGGCGAACCAGAGCACGCCGATCAGGAAGACCCGGCGCCGGCCGTAGCGGTCGCCGAGCGCGCCGCCGAGCAGGATGAGGCCGGCCAGGGTGAGCAGATAGGCGTTGAGCGTCCACTGCAGTGCGGCGAGCGGGGCGCCGAGGTCGGTGCCGATCCGGGGGAGGGCGACGTTCACCACGGTGCCGTCGAGCATCGCCATGCTGGAGCCGAGCACCGTCGCCAGCAGTACCCAGCGGCCCTGTGCGGTGCCCAGGCGCAGGGTGCCGGCCTCGGAGGTGGTCATCACCGCCCGATCGTGCGCCCCGGGAGGCGACGTGACAAGGCTCACCGGGGGTGTGTCGGCAGATGGCTTTCCGTAGGTGATCGCATGCGGACGGCCATCGAAATCGGCGGAGCGTCGCGGATCAGTGGCACGCGGTGAATCGATTGTGCACATACTGTGCAGCCGATCATTCGGAGTGTCACGAGCCGTCCGGCATTGGTTGCCGATTCAAGAGATCGACATTGCTTCACCCGGGTGGATGGGCTTTAGTTCAGCGACCGCCCGGCATTGGCCCGGGTGGCCACCGGGTGGAACGCCTAGTCCTGCCGCTGCCCGGTGGTACGAACCGAACTCTGTACGGCAGGAGCGGGGGACCCAAAGGTAAGTCGCCGGACCGGAATTCGCGGTCCGGCTTGGGGTGAAGCCGCGCTATGCGGCCGGGCAACTCCAGCCCGAACCCGACAGCTCACCTCGCAGGCGTCGGAGAGGACAGTTCCCCATGCCCGCACAGGCTCGTCGTATCGCCCTGCCCCGCGCCGCCCGCATCGGCATCGCCACCGCCGTGACCGGCGCCGCCTTCGCCCTTCCGCTGGTGACCACCATCAGTGCCCAGGCCCACACCGCCCCGGCCGCGAAGCCCGCGCAGACCAGCACCTGGACCGGCGCCACCAGCGTCGACGCCACGCCGGCCGCCGCTGCCCAGGCCGCGGCTCCGGCCGCCGAGGCCGCCAAGCCCGCCGCCGCTCCGGCCGAGGAGACCTACAAGGTCGCCGGTGGGGACACCCTGTCGAAGATCGCCGACGCCAAGCAGGTCGAGGGCGGCTGGCAGGCGCTGTACGACCACAACCGCTCGGTCGTCGGTGCCAACCCGAACCTCATCTTCCCGGGTCAGCAGCTCGCGCTCGGCGCCAAGGCCGCCGCGGCCCCGGCCGAGGCCGCCAAGCCCGCCGCCCCCGCCGCCCCCGCCGCGAAGCCGCAGGCCTCGCAGGACTCGGCGAAGCCGGTCGCGAAGCCCGCCGCCCCGAAGCCGGTTCAGGCCGCCAAGCCCGCGCCGGCCACGGCCACCAAGCCGGCCGCCCCCGCCGCGAAGCCGGCCGCGCCAGCCGCCACCCAGGCTCCGGCCGCCGTGGCCGCCACCTCCGGTTACGTCGCCCCCGTCGCCAACCCGAAGCTCGGCACCGCCTACGGCGTGGCCGGCTCGATGTGGTCCTCCGGTCACCACACCGGTGCCGACTTCGTCGCCTCCACCGGCACCCCGCTGCGCGCCATCGCGGCCGGCACCGTGGTCAAGGCCGGCAACGGCGGCGCCTACGGCAACGAGGTCGAGATCAAGCTCGCCGACGGCAAGTACGCCCAGTACGCGCACCTGTCCTCGATCGGCGTGAAGATCGGTCAGACCGTCACCGCCGGCCAGCAGATCGGCCTCTCGGGCGCGACCGGCAACGTGACCGGCCCGCACCTGCACTTCGAGATCCGCAGCGGCTCGGAGTACGGCTCGGACATCGACCCGATCGCCTACCTGCGGGCGCACGGCGTCTCCATCTGACCGGAAGTCGGACCACCGCTGGGTGCGGGGCGAACGACCTCCCGGGATGGTCATGTCGGGTGACCGCTCGACCGGGTGATCGCCGCACCACCAGTGGATCATGGGCGCGGGACACGCCCAGGCCGGCCCGGCTCACGAATTTCCTTCGTGGGCCGGGCCGGCCATTGCGCGTTTCCGCCCACGGATATCGGGTGCGGATTCTGATACCCGTTCACCCCCCCTGTCTCGGCGGGTTTTCGGGAGTCGGCCGCGCCGGCCCTACGGGCCTTTCCGGGGTTGTCGGTGGGTTGTTCGGGGCGGATGCCGGGCGGGTTCGGACGGAATGCGGTCGGGGACCGCCCGGAATGCGGTCGGCCCGTCCGGAGTCGGACGGGCCGTCGGCCTGCTGTCGTCGGGTGAGCTGTCCGGTGCCGCTTCGCCCGGTGTCCGGTGTCCGGTGCCGCTTCGCCCGGTGCCCGGCGTCCCGTCAGGACCGGTGGGCGGGCAGGTCGCCGTGCGCGGCGGTCAGCAGCTGGTGCACGCGGTGGCCGAACTCGTCCGCGTCACGGGCCGGTTCGGGGAAGACCAGGCGGACGTCCCGGTGGCCGTACGGGTGGTCCAGGCGGAGCACCAGGCCGTGCCGGTCGAGGGCGAGCGGGCGGACGTCGGGGTGTCCGGCGAGCAGCTCCGGGTCCAGCAGCCGGGTGAGCAGGTCGAGGGCGTCCGGGTGGTCGTCGGCGAGGTGGGTGAGCATCGCGGCCTCGAAGCGGGCGAGCGGGTCGGGCGCGGCGAGGGAGAGGTCGGCACCGGTGAGGGCGGAGGTGCCGTAGGGGGTGGAGAGGACGGCGTGCGCGACGTCCAGTCGCAGGTGGACGCTGAGGCCGTCGTCGGCGAGGTGCGCGAGGTGGAGGCGGCCGGCCAGGGTCAGGCGGCCGCGGACCCGGTCGCGGACGGCGACCGGGGCGATGTCGGTGAGGTCCAGGACCACGGCGAGGCCGTCCTGTTCGCGGGTGACGGCGAGCGTGAGCGGCGCGTCGAGCGGGGCGCGCAGGCGCAGTCGGGACCCGTGCACCGATACCGGGGTGTCCAGGTCGTGGTGCTCGCCGCAGGCACGGATCACCACCGAGGAGGTGGCGCTGAGCAGGCTGCAGACCCGTTCGGCGGCGGTGGGTTCGGGCGCCTCGACGTCGACGGGGCTGGGGCTCATGACGACCTCCGTTGGTTAGGTGAGCCTAACCTAATCACTTCGACGGGGGAGGGCAAGGTGCGGGGGGTGGGAGTGTCGCGCCGATGCCATTGCGAATGGAGATAGGGAGCGCTTGCAAGTATCGGGTCCAGGGTCGTATTGTCGACGCTGGTAGTTGCACACGCAATCATCTGTTCGCTCCGGAAAGCGGTCCCCTCATGCCCCTCGCGCTCCTGGCGCTGGCGATCAGCGCCTTCGGCATCGGCACCACCGAGTTCGTGATCATGGGCCTGCTGCCCGAGGTCGCCGGCGACTTCTCGGTGTCCATCCCCAGCGCCGGTCTGCTCATCTCCGGCTACGCACTCGGCGTCGTGATCGGCGGCCCGCTGCTCACCGTCCTCGGCACCCGGATCCCCCGCAAGGGGATGCTGCTGATGCTGATGGGCCTGTTCATCGCCGGCAACCTGGTCTCCGCCGTCGCGCCCGCCTTCGGTCTGCTGCTGGTCGGCCGGGTGCTCGCGGCCTTCGCGCACGGCGCCTTCTTCGGCATCGGCTCGGTGGTCGCCGCCGACCTGGTCGCCCCGCACAAGCGGGCCGGCGCCATCGCCCTGATGTTCACCGGGCTCACCGCCGCCAATGTGCTCGGCGTCCCGATGGGCACCCTGCTCGGCCAGCACTTCGGCTGGCGCTCCACCTTCTTCGTGGTCGCGGTGCTCGGCGCGATCGGCTTCGCCGGCATCGCCGCTCTGGTCCCCGTCCAGCCGAGGGTCGCCGACACCCGGCTCGGCCCGGAGCTGGCCGTCTTCCGCAAGCCGCAGATCTGGCTCGCGCTGAGCATGACGGTGCTCGGCTGGGGCGGCATCTTCGCGATGTTCACCTACATCACGCCGATGATGACCGAGATGGCGGGCTTCGCGCCCTCCAGCGTCACCTGGCTGCTCTTCCTCTTCGGCGTCGGCCTGTTCGCCGGCAACCTGCTCGGCGGCTGGTTCGCCGACCGCGCGCTGATGCGCAGCCTCTACGTGATCCTCGCCGCGCTGGCGGTGCTGCTCTTCGCCTTCACCGTCGCCTCGCACAGCAGGACCGGCGCGATCGTCGCCATCCCGCTGATCGGGGTGTTCGGCTTCGCGACCGTCGCGCCGCTGCAGAAGCGGGTGATGGACCAGGCCGCCGGCGCGCCCACGCTGGCCTCGGCCGCCAACATCGCGGCCTTCAACCTGGGCAACGCGCTCGCCGCCTGGCTCGGCGGACTGGTCATCTCGTCCGGCCTCGGCTACGACGCGCCGAACTGGGTGGGCGGGCTGATGGCCGCGCTCGCCCTGGGGATCGCGCTGCTCTCCGGTGCGCTGGAGCGGCGGGCCGGCGGTGCCGGCGGCCGGATCGTGGCGCGCGGTGGTACGGCCGTGGCGCACGGCAGTACGGCCGTCGAGGAGGCGGTCACCGCCGGGCGGTGACCGTGTGGCACGCGCAGGGGCCCGGACGAGCGTCCGGGCCCCTGCGCGTGGTGGCGCGGCTCAGCCGATCACGGCCTGCGCGTCGATCTCGACCAGCATCGGCTCCTGCGGCAGCTCGACGAAGATCGTGGTGCGGCAGGGCTTCACCCCGCCCGGCTTGACGTTCTCCTCGATGAACGCGGCGTAGACCTCGTTCATCAGCGGGAAGTCGGCCCGCTTGGTCAGGTAGACGCGGAACATCACCACGTCCTCGATGGTGGCGCCGCCGGCCTCCACGATCGCCTTCACGTTCTCCAGGGTCCGGCGGGTCTGCGCCTTCACGTCGCCGTGGTACAGGTACTCGCCGGTGGCCGGGTCCTGCGGGCCCTGGCCGGAGACCTGCAGGATGGGGCCCTTGCGGACGCCCTGGGAGAACATCCAGGCCGGGGCGGGGGCGCCGTCGGTGCGGATCTCGGTCTTGTCGCTCATGAGTTTCCTCGGTTGGTGGGGCGGGTCCGGGGGTGGGTCACGGGGTGGGGCAGGGCGGGGCGGGGTGGCGGGTCCGACGGGTCGGTCGGTTCGCGGTGGCAGGCGGTTCGGTGGGTCAGGCGGTCCGGGGGTCAGCCGGTCCGGGGGGTCTGTCCGCAGTCGGCGGAGACGGCGCGGGTGGTGGCGAGCAGTTGGGGCAGCAGTTCCAGGACCTGCTCGTAGGGGAGGACGACATCGGGGACGGAGATCGAGGCGGCGGCGACCACCCGTCCGCTGGCGTCCCGGATCGGCGCGGCCACGCAGTTGATGAAGGCCTCGTGCTCGGCGTGGTCCTGCGCCCAGCCCTGGGCCGCGACCTTGTCCAGCTCGGCGAGCAGCGCCTCGGGAGTGGTCAGCGTGCGGGCGGTGTGCGGGGTGAAGTCGATGCCGGCCACCACCCGGCGCCGCTCGGGCACCGGCAGGTCGGCGAGCAGCACCTTGGAGACGGCGGCACTGTGCAGGGCCGCCCGCAGGCCGATCCGCGAGTACATCCTGACCGGGTGCCGCGAGTCGTACTTGTCGATGTAGACGACCTCGCCGCCCTCGTACGCGGCCAGGTGCACGGTCTGGCCGGTGGCGGCGTTCAGCTCGGCCAGGTGCGGGGCGGCGATCCGGCGGACGCCGCGCTGCTCCAGGGCGAGGCCGGAGAGGGCGAAGAGACCGGCGCCGAGGTGATAGCGGTAGGTCTGGTCGCGGTAGACGAACCGTTCCTCTTCGAGGCTCTGGAGCAGCCGCAGCACCGTGGTCTTGTGCACGCCGAGCACCTCGGCGAGCTGGTCCAGGGAGCGCTCGCCCTCGCCGAGTTCGGCGAGGATGCGCAGGGCGCGGGTGACGGTCTGGCTCATCGTGCTCCAAGGGCCGGGGAGGCGGCCGGTCGGTGGTCGGGGGCCCCGCCCCCGGTCGCCGACCCCGCCGACGCGGACGGGACCGGCCCGGGCGGCACCGCCGCGGGCAGTACGGGGGACACGATGCCATCCGCCGAGACGCGGGTGGCGGCCCACTCCCCCGGGGAGGCGTTCAGCAGTGCGGCGACCACCGGTCCGGGCGGCAGCTCGGCCTGGTCCCCGTGGGCGGTGAGCGCGCAGGCGGCGCTGAGATGGCCGAGCCGCAGCCGGCGGCGCTGGTCCAGGCCGCGCAGGGTGGCCGCGAGGTAACCGGCGGCGAAGGCGTCGCCCGCTCCGGTGGCCTCGACCACCTCGACGGCGAGGGCCGGCTCGGTGACGGCCGCGCCGTCCCGCTCCAGCGCGGTGACGGTGCGGGCGGCGTCCTTGACCACCACGGTGGCGGGGGAGGGGAAGCGACGGCGCAGCGCCAGCGGGTCGCCGGTGCCGAAGGCGGCCTCGCCCTCGTCGGCGCCGAGCAGCAGCAGATCGGCCGCGTCCAGCAGCGGGGGAAGGACGGCCGGGTCGCGGTCGAGCCAGAGCGCGGGGCGCCAGTTCAGGTCGAAGCTGGTCAGCCGGCCGGGGCGGCGTTCGGCGAGCAGGGCGCGCAGCAGGGCCAGGCAGTCGTCCGACAGGGCCGCGGTGATCCCGGACAGGTGCAGCAGCCGGGCGCCGGCCAGCAGCCGCGCGGCGGCCGGGTCCTCCAGCAGGGCGGGGGAGAGCGCGGAGGCGGCGGACCCGCGCCGGTGGTAGTGCAGCCGGCTGCGCCCGGGCCCGAGGTCGTACCGGGCACCGCTGGAGCCGCCGACCTCCTTGAGGTAGAGGCCGGTCGGACGGTGCGGGTCGACGGCGACCGCCGAGACGTCCACCCCGCGCGCGGCGACCTCGCCGACCAGGCGGCGGCCGAAGCCGTCGTCGCCCACCCGGCTGATCCAGGCGCTCGACACGCCGAGCGCCGCCAGGGCGCCCGCCACGTTGGACTCCGCGCCGCCGACCGAGAGGTGGAAGTTCTCCACCGCCTCCAGCGGGCCCGGGCGGTCCGGCAGCAGGACCGCCATCGACTCGCCCACGCAGACCGCCGTCGGGGAGGCGGCCTCTCCGTCCCGGGCCGGCGCTTCCGGCGCGGGCGCCTGGGCCGCCCGTCCGCCGGGTGCGGCCTGTCCGCCGAGTGGCGCGTGTCCGCCCCGTGGCGCGTGTCCGCCCCGTGCCGCCGGGCGGTCCACCGTCGGGCTGTCGAGCGGCGGGGTGCCCGAGCTCACGGCGGCGTCCTGTCGGGGCATCTGGTGGGCTCCTCGTGTGCTGCGGGTGACCGTTTCCGTTGACCTTCGTCCGGCGCCGATGCTAGAACCGTGATGCCAGCATGTGCAACCCTCGTTGCACATGTTGCAACACGTAAGGAGAAGATGGTGGACCAGACCTTCGTAAGCAGCGGCACCGGGCCGGGCATCGACGCCGGCGCGGTGGCAGCCCTCGCCGACGAGGTGCTCGACTGGCGCTTCAAGGCGCTGCCGCCCGCCGCCTGGGGGTCGACCGTGCGCGACTACCTCGCCACCGGTCCCACCCTCGCCGGGTTCGGCACCCCGCTGCTCACCCTGGACGCCGCCGCGCTCGACCACAACGTGCGGACGATGGCCGACTGGTGCGCCAAGGCGGGCGTCGCCCTCGCCCCGCACGGCAAGACCACGATGGCGCCCGCGCTCTGGCAGACGCAGCTCGACGCCGGCAGCCACGGCATCACCCTGGCCAACCTGCCGCAGGTCCGGGTGGCGCGGGCGTTCGGCGTCCGGCGGATCCTGCTCGCCAACACCCTGCTCGACCCCGCCGGGCTCGGCTGGCTCGCCGCCGAGCTGGCCGCGGACCCCTCGTTCGCCTTCGTCTCCTGGGTGGACTCCACCGAGAGCGTCCGACTGATGGACGAGGCGCTGCGCGCGGCCGGAGCCGAGCGGCCGGTCGAGGTCCTGGTCGAACTCGGCGGCCCCGGCGGGCGCACCGGAGCGCGGGGCGTGGACGCGGCGGTCGAGGTCGCCGACGCGGTGCGGCGCGCGCCGACGCTGCGACTGGCGGGCATCGGCGGCTACGAGGGCGCGCTGGCCCACGACGCGACCGCCGACGGACTGGCCACCGTCCGCGGCTATCTGCGCGCGCTCGCCGAGCTGCACGGACGGTTGGCCGGCGCCTACGCCGACGGGGCGCGGCCGATGGTCACGGCCGGCGGCAGTGCCTACTTCGACCTGGTGGTCGAGGAGTTGGCCGCGCTGCCGGAGGCCGCCGTCGTGCTGCGCTCGGGCGCCTACATCGCCCACGACGACGGCTTCTACCGGGGGATCTCGCCCCTGGTCCGGGGCGCCGGCCCAGCCTCCTTCCGCGGCGCGCTGCACGGCTGGGCGCGGGTGGTCTCCCGGCCCGAGCCGCAGCTGGCGCTGCTCGACGCCGGCAAGCGCGACCTGCCCTTCGACGAGGGCCTGCCGGAACCGCAGCGCGTCCGGGGCGGAGCGGTGCTGACCGGAACGGCGGCCCGGATCACCGCGCTCAACGACCAGCACGCCTTCCTGCGCGACGCGGGCGACCTCGCGCCGATCGGCGCCGTGCTGCGGCTCGGGGTCTCCCACCCGTGCACCGCCTTCGACAAGTGGACGCTGATCCCGGTGCTGGACGACGCCTCCGCCGCCGAGCCGAAGGTCACCGGCCTGGTCAGGACCTATTTCTGATGGAACGTCATCTCATGGGCGGCGGCGACCTCGTGTTCAAGGGGGCCACCGTCGTCGACGGCACCGGGGCCGACCGGTACCGGGCCGATGTCCGGATCGGACAGGGGCGGATCACCGACATCGGGCACGGCCTCGGCGCCGCCCGTGAGGTGGACGCCGACGGCCTGGTGCTGGCCCCCGGCTTCATCGACATGCACGCCCACTCCGACCTCGCCCTGCTGCTCGAACCCGACCACCCCGCCAAGGTCACCCAGGGCGTCACCTGCGAAGTCCTCGGCCAGGACGGGCTCTCGTACGCACCGGTGGACGACCGCACGCTGGCGGCGCTGCGCCGGCAGATCGCCGGCTGGAACGGCGATCCGGAGGGCTTCGACTGGGACTGGCGCACCGTCGGCGGATACCTGGACCGGCTGGACCGGACCGGTCCGGCGGTCAACGCCTGCTACCTCGTCCCGCACGGCTCGCTGCGGATGCTCGCCATGGGCTGGGAGAACCGGGCGCCGAGCGCCGCCGAACTCGACCGGATGCGTGAACTGCTGGCCCAGGGGCTGGTCGAGGGCGCGGTCGGCCTCTCCAGCGGTCTGACCTACACGCCCGGGATGTACGCCGACACCGCCGAACTGGTCGCGCTCTGCCAGGTGGTCGCCCAGTACGGCGGCTACCACGCGCCGCACCAACGCTCCTACGGAGCGGGTGCGTTGGAGGGCTATGCCGAGATGGTGGAGATCGCCCGGCGCTCCGGCTGCCCGCTGCACCTCACCCACGCCACGATGAACTTCGGCGTCAACCAGGGGCGGGCCGGCGAACTGCTCGACCTCGTCGACCGGGCACTCGCCGACGGCATCGACCTCACCCTGGACAGCTACCCCTACCTGCCCGGTTCCACCACCCTGGCCGCCCTGCTGCCCGGATGGGCCACCGAGGGCGGCCCGCAGGCCACCCTGGCCCGGCTCGGCGACGCGGACGCGCGCGAGCGGATCCGGTACGAGGTGGAGGAGAAGGGCAGCGACGGCTGCCACGGGGTGGTCACCGACTGGGCGACCATCCAGCTCTCCGGCGTCCGTGACCCGGAGCTGGCGGGGGCGGTCGGCCGGACCGTCGCCGAACTCGCCGCCGAGCAGGGCCGCAGCGGGACGGAGGTCTTCCTGGACCTGCTGCGCCGGGACGAGTTGGCCACCACGATCCTCCAGCACGTCGGCCACGAGGAGAACGTCCGGGCGATCATGCGCCACCGCGCGCACACCGTCGGCAGCGACGGACTGCTGGTCGGGGCCCGGCCGCACCCCCGCGCCTGGGGGACGTTCCCCCGCTACCTCGGGCACTACAGCCGGGAGTTGGGGGTGCTGACCTTGGAGCAGACGATCGCCCGGATGACCGGCCGGCCGGCCGCCCGGCTGGGGCTGGACCGGCGCGGCCGGATCGCTCCCGGATTCCACGCCGACCTGGTGCTCTTCGACCCCGAACGCGTCCAGGACGGCGCCACCTTCGAGCGACCCCGGCGGCCCGCCGTCGGGATCGAGTACGTCTACGTCAACGGCACCGCCGTCGTCGCGCAGGGCCGTACCACGGGCGCCCGGCCCGGGCGCGCCCTGCGCCGAACCGATCGAGGAACCCGAGCGCTATGAACCCGAGCCCTGTGAATCCGAGCCCTGTGAACCCGAGCCCTGTGAATCCGAACCCTGTGAACCCCGGCTCTGTGAATCCGAGCCCTGTAGAACCGAGCCCTGTGAATCCGAGTGCCGTGAGTTCGAGTGCGGTGAACCCCTCGCCTCCGCTGCTCGCCCGCCTGCGGGCGGTGCTGGCCGCCTCGCCCGTCATCGCCGTCGTCCGCGCTCCCCGGATACCGGACGCCGTCGCGCTCTGCGCCGCGCTCGCCGAGGGCGGCATCAACCTGACCGAATTCACCTACACCACACCGGATGTGACGACCCATCTGCGGCACGCGGCGCGGGAGGGCTGGCGGGTCGGGGTCGGTACCGTGCTGACCGCGGCGCAGGCCGAGGAGGCAATCGCCGCCGGCGCCTCGTTCCTGGTCACCCCCGGGCTCCGGCCGGACGTGGCACGGGCCGCGCACGCCGCCCGGGTGCCGGTGGTGCTGGGCGCGCTCACCCCCACCGAGGTCGCCCAGGCCGTGGACCTCGGCGCCGCCGCCGTCAAGATCTTCCCGGCCAAGGCGTTCGGGCCCGGGTACTTCAAGGACCTGCGCGGACCCTACCCGGACGTCCCGCTGGTCGCCTCCGGGGGTGTCAACGCGGGCAACGCGGGGGAGTTCCTCGCGCAGGGCGCGCTCGCGGTGTGCGCGGGGACGGACGTGGTGGCGCCGGAGGTCGTCGCGGCCGGGGACTGGGCCGAGATCACCCGGCGCGCCAAGGTGTTCACCCAGGCCTGTGAGTCGGCGGGCCGGGGGCGGTAGGTCCGGGGCGGGTCGGCGGTCGGCGGTCGGCGGTCGGCGGTCGACGTCGGTAGGCGGTTTTCGGGGGCGGGGCCGGGAGTCGGGGTTCGGCGAGGGGGAAGTGCCGGACGGGGACTGTCGGGACGGCCGGGATTGGACGAGAATCGGTGGATCCGGACCCCGGCGCCCGGACCCCGGCACCCGGCAGGAGGCTCCACCCATGACCTCGACCCGCCCCGGCCCCGACTGGCTGGCCGACGCCGTCCTCTACCAGATCTATCCGCAGACCTTCGCCGACTCCGACGGCGACGGCATCGGCGACTTCGCGGGCGTCGCCGAGCGTCTCGACCACCTCGCCTGGCTCGGCGTCAACACGGTCTGGCTGAACCCCTGCTTCGACTCCCCTTTCCGCGACGCCGGGTACGACGTCAGTGACTACCTCGCGCCCGCGCCCCGTTACGGGACCACCGAGGACCTGGCCGCGCTGGTCGAGGCCGCGCGGCGCCGGGGCATCCGGATCCTGCTCGACCTGGTCGCCGGCCACACCTCCGACCGGCACCCCTGGTTCCTGGCCGCCGCCGAGGACCCTGGCGACCACCGCTACATCTGGTCGGACCGCCCGGTGGACGGCTTCGCCGCCTCGCCCGGCAGCCGCCCCGGCTGGTACCGGCCGAACTTCTTCGAATGCCAGCCAGCGCTCAACTTCGGCTATGCGCGCGGCCGTTCGGACCAGCCCTGGCGACAGGCGGTGGACGCCGACGGTCCGCGGGCCAACCGCGCCGCGCTGCGCGAGATCATGGCGCACTGGTTGGACCTCGGCCTGGCCGGCTTCCGCGTCGACATGGCCTCCTCGCTGGTCAAGGACGACCCCGGGTTCGTCGAGACCGCCAAGCTCTGGACCGGGCTGCGCGACTGGCTCGACCGCGCCCACCCGCGGGCCGCGCTGCTCGCCGAGTGGGGCGACCCGGCCACCGCCGTCGCGGCGGGCTTCCACGCCGACTTCTTCCTCCAGTTCGGCGGCGCCGACCACGGCCTGCCGCTGCGCTCGCTCTGGAACAACGGTGCCGGCACCGTCGAGGAGCACTGGAAGCAGGGCCCCTGCTATTTCGAGGCCGAGGGCCGCGGCACCCCGCAGGTCTTCCTCGACGCCTGGCGCGACGCCGCCGAACTCACCGAAGGCGCCGGGTACATCGCGCTTCCCACCGCGAACCACGACTTCTCCCGGCTCGCCACCGGCCCGCGCACCGCCGAGCAACTCGCCCCCGCCTTCGCCTTCCAGCTCACCTGGCCCACCCTGCCCGCGGTCTACTACGGCGACGAGATCGGAATGCGGTACCTGCCCGGACTGCCCGACGTCGAGGGCAGCGTGCTCGGCCCGCGGTACAACCGGGCCGGCTCGCGCACGCCGATGCAGTGGGAGCCCGGGGCGAACGCCGGCTTCTCCACCGCGCCCGCCGACCGGCTCTACCTGCCGGTCGACCCCGATCCGCACCGCCCGGACGTCGCCACCCAGCGGGCCGACCCGACCTCGCTGCTGCACACCGTCCGGCGCCTGATCGCGCTCCGGCGCTCGCACCCGGGGCTCGGCGCGGGCGGCACGGTCGAGGTTCGCAGTGCCGGGTACCCGTTGGTGTACACCCGGGCGGGGCGGTACCTGGTGGTGGTCAATCCGCGCCGGGAGCCGGGTGCGGTGCCGCTCGGGTCGGCGCTGCCGGACGGGGTGAGCGGCGCGGCCGGCGTCGGCGGCCGGGGCGGGGTGCGGCCGCTGGACGTGCAGGGGGTGCGGGTGGTCGACGGCGAGCTGCGGGCGGACGGGTTCTCGTACGGGGTGTTCGAGCTGGGGTGAGGCGGTGAGGGTGGGCCGGTGGGGGTGAGCCTGCTGGGGTGGGGCCTGCTGGGGTGGGGCCGGTCGGGGTGAGCCGCGCCGGGTGAGGTCCCGGCTCGTCCCGCGCGGGCCCGGTCCCGCCTGTGCGGGCCCGGTTCCGCCCATGCCGAAAGTAGTTGCATACTGCATCCAGATGGTTGCATTTACCATCCTTTATCGGATGCGGTACCGAAGGACGAAACGAACGCCATGAGCTCACCCCGGACCACCGCCGCAGCGCCCGCCCTGGGGCACTCGCTCAAGCACCTCGCCGTTCACCTCCTCACCCCGTTGCTGATGTGCCTGGGCATGGCGCTCGCCTACCAGGGCGCGTTCCACCAGCCCGAGCCGCACCATCTGAAGGTCGCCGTCGTCGGTACCTCCGCGCAGGCCCAGGGGCTCGCGGACGCCGTCCGGGCGAAGGCCGGTCCGGCGCTCGACGTCAGCACCCTGCCCAGCCGGGAGGCCGCCGAGCAGCAACTGCGCGAGCGCCGGCTGGTCGGCGCGTTCCTGCCGGACGCCCGGAGCCCCGAACTCCTCGTCGCCAAGGGCGGGTCCGACACCTCGGCGATGGCGGCGGAGGCGGTCTTCCAGAACGTCACCGACCGGCAGGGCGTGTCGCTGGCCGTCACCGACCTGACCACGCCCAGCAAGGGTGATCCGACCGGTCAGGGCCTGTTCTTCCTGCTCGTCGCGCTCAGCATCGGCTCCTACGCGAGCGTCGCCGTGATCGGCGTGGCGGGCGCCGCGCTCGCCCTGTGGATCCGGGCCCTGGTCGGCCTCGCCGTCTCGCTGGCGGTGAGCGTGATCGGCATCGTCACCGCCGGACCGGTCTTCCATGTCGTTGACCACGATCTGGCGGCCGTCTGGGCCCTCGGCTGGCTGTACTCGGCGGGTGTCGTCGCGATCGGCATCGGCCTGCACAGCTTTCTGAAGCGCTGGACCACGCTGACCATGATGGTGCTGTTCGTGATGCTGAACTTCACCACCTCGGGCGGCATCTACCGGCCCGAGCTGCAGAACGGTTTCTTCGGCGGCCTGCACGGGTTCTGGACCGGCGCCGGCTTCATGGAGGGTGCCCGCAGCGTCCTGTACTTCGACGGTGGCGCCGGCCTCGGCGGGCACGTGCTGACCCTGGCGCTCTGGCTGCTGCTGGGCGGCGCGGTGATGGCCGGCGCGGCCGGGTACGAGAAGCGCGCGCGGGTGCTGGGCGACCGGAAGGCCGCGGCGGCCGAGGAGGAGTCGGCGGAGGAGTTGGAGGAGGCGGTCGCGGTCTGACCGTGACCGTCGGAAGGCTTCACCCGCCGCCACGGGCATCGGCGGCGGGTGGGGATCGGCGGCCCGCGCCCGGCCCCGGACAGGCCGGACGCGGGCCGGTTGCCTGCGCGCGCCGCGCGGGCCGGCCGTTCGCGCGGGCCCGTCAGTCGGCTGCGGGGGAGCCGGCGAGCGCGTCGCCGGACGGCGCGTCGCCGCGCAGGTGCGGTCGGGCCGCCACCAGGTAGAGCCCGCCGGCGGCGAGCACGACCACTGCCGTGAGCAGCACCAGGTAGTTGTCGTACCAGGCGGCCTCCGGGGTGCGGCCCCAGCAGATGGTGACGATGGCCGCGACCCCGTACACCAGCGCGCCGATCGTCACCGGCAGGCCCCAACGGCCCAGCCGGTACTGGCCGTCGGGCCGCCAGCCGCGCAGCCGGGCACGCAGCGCGGCGAGCACCACCATCTGGAAGGCCAGGTAGATGCCGATGCTGGAGAAGGAGATGATCTTCGTCAGGGCGCCGCCGGAGAGCGCCGAGGCGGACACGATGATCACGCCCGGCAACGCGGCGGCCAGCAGCAGCGCGTACGGCGGCACGCGCAGCCGGTCGGAGACGGTGGCGAGGAGCCGGCTGCCGACGATCATCCGGTCCCGGGCGAAGGCGTACGTCAGACGACTGGCCGCGGCCTGCAGGCTCAGCACGCAGGACAGGAAGGACAGCAGCACCACGCCGATCACCACCCGGGCGCCGGTGGCGCCGAAGGCGTCGTGGAGCACCACTGTCACCGGATCGGTCTCGGCGCCGGAGACCACCGCGCCGATGTCGGGGACCGCCGTCACCAGGGCCAGGCTGACCCCGATCGCGGCACTGCCGCCGACGTAGATCGTCCGCCGCATCGCCCGGGGGATCTGCCGGCCCGGGTCCCGGACCTCCTCGGCCACGTCGCCGCAGGCCTCGAACCCGAAGTAGAGGAAGACCGCGATCAGCCCGGCGGCCAGGAAGGCATCGGTGTACGAGCCGCCCTCGGCCGCGCCGAACCGGTCGAGGACCACGCCGAGCCCGTGGTGGCGGTGGGTGATCAACAGCCAGCCGCCGACCGCGAGCGCCCCGAGCAGTTCGGCCGTGAAGCCGAACACCGCCGCCGCCGAGAGCACCTTGGTCCCGCCGAGGTTGACCACCGTGGCGAGCAGCAGCAGGCCGAGCGCGCACCACACGGTCGTCGCGGTACTCGGCTCGACGCCCAACAGCGCGGCCACGTAGGGACCGGCGCCGTAGGAGACGGCCGCGATGGTGGACATCAGCGCCGCCAGGTACACCCAGCCGGTCATCCAGCCCCACTTGCGCCCCCAGAGCCGGCGCGACCACGGGTAGACGCCGCCCGCGACCGGGTACTGGGCGACCACCTCGCCGAACACCAGGGCGACGAGCAACTGGCCCACCCCGGCGATCAGGAAGCTCCAGATCATCGGCGGGCCGGCCGTCGCGAGGGAGGCGGCGAAGAGTGTGTAGACGCCGACGACCGGGGAGAGATAGGTGAATCCGAGGGAGAAGTTGGCCCACGGGCTCATGTCGCGCCTGAACTCGGAGGTGTAGCCGAGCGAAGCCAGCCGCTGAGCGTCGGCGTCCGGCGGCAGGGGAGGAGCGGACCGGCCGTCGTGGGCGGCGGCACGTGCGCTGGCATCGGTCATGACCGGCTCCTGGGATCGTGACATGTCGTGAGGTGTCGTGAGGTGTCGTGACGTGACGCTCGGGGAGGGGGTGCGGGAAACCTACGAGATTGAGTGTTCATCGGCAAGAGTGCCCGGCCGGCCACGTCCACCCCGTCGGGCCACGCGCCAGGACGGCGCTCGGGGAGGTTCGCCGTGACGACCATCGAGAGTGCGACACCGCTGCTCACCACCGTCCTCGCGCCGCTCACCGACCTCGGGCGGGCCGATGCCGTCGCCCGCCGGATCACCGAGGTGATCGCCCTCGGACTGGTGACGGACGGTCAGCAGCTGCCCAGCGAGAACGATCTCGCCGAGCGGCTCGGAGTCGCCAACGGCACCCTCCGCGAGGCCCTCGCCCTGCTCCGCGACACCGGGCTGATCGAGACCCGGCGCGGGCGCCGGGGCGGCAGCTTCGTCCGCACCCCGGCCGAGGAGCCCGTCGCCCGCCAACTGGCCCGGCTGCGCGCACTCGGGACCGTCGAGCTGCGGGACCTGGGCGACGAGGAACTCGCCGTCTCCGGTACCGCCGCCCGGCTGGCCGCCGAACGCGCCGCGCCCGCCGACCTCGCCGCCCGCCTCACCCATCTGGTCGCCCTGCTGCGGGAGGCCGCGACCCCGGCCGAACGGCGGCGCGCCGACACCCGCTTCCACCTCGAACTCGCCGTCGCCGCCCAGTCGTCACGCCTAACCCGGCTGGCCGTCCGGCTACAGGCGGAGCTCGCTCCGGTGCTCTGGCTGCCTGCCCCCTACGCCCCCGACCGGGAGCGGCTCGTCGAGGAGCACCGGGAGATCCTGGTCGCGGTGGTCGCCGGGGACGGACCGGGAGCCCGCGCGGCGGCCGAGGCGCACACCGTCGCCTGCGTGCGCCACCTCGTCCGCGGCCGCCTGCGGCTCGGTGACGACTGAGCCCGGGCGGTGGGCCGCCGACCGTCGCGGGCTTGACCTCCGAAAGGAGAGGTATCGCGCGGCCGGTCGCTCGCCCCCTCGCGGGGCAGGGGATCAGGCGCGACGAGGAGGGCTGTCGAAGCAGCAGTCGCCGCAGACACCCGCGCCCGGGCCGACCCGGTAGTAGAGGCAGCAACTGGTCCGCCGGAAACCGGCGGTGCGCAGCGCCCCGGTACCGGCCAGCGGTGGCCGGCGGAGCAGCTCCGCGACGAGGGCGCGGGCCCGACCGGGGGCCGCGTGGGGCTCGACCATGCGCAGGGCCCCCGCCAGCGCCGAGGCGGCATTGCCGTCGAGCAGCCTGCCGGCGAGCGGCACGGCGGCCCGGACGGCGGCCGCGAGCGGCGCCAACTGGCCCTGGACGAGCACCTGGTGGAGTCGGTCGGCCGGGTGCTCGTGCGGCTCGTGCGGCTCGTACGCCTCGGTCGGCTCGTGCGGCTCGTACGGCGTCCAGAGCTCGATCGGGCCTTGCTCGGGGACGCGCACCCGGGCCCGGTCGGGATCCAGCGTCGGCACGGTGCCCAGCAGGACGGCGGAGCCGAGGCCCACCGAGCAGAACCGGGCGGCCAGCCCGAGGTGCAGGATCGACGCCGCCACCCGGAGTTCGGCGGTGCCGAGCCGCCGGGCCACCACCCGGACCCGCTCCGCCAGCGGCGCGTCCGGCCCCTGCGCGTACAGCTCGCGCAGCGGCCGGAACCCGGCCGGCGGAGCCTCGCCGGGTGAGGCGGCGGCGTCCAGGGCGAAATACGGCCCGACGGCGGCGAGCCGGCCGTAGTCGGGCACGGCGCCGGTCATCGGCCGGCCACCCGGTGGACCTGCGGGCAGCCGGAGGGCGGGCGGTCGTCGGTCATCGGGGTTCCTCGGGGGCGCGGTCCCGGCGGGACGGTGACGGTGCCGGTGGTGGCAGCGATGAACGCTACCGCGCCGAGCGGTCACGGCCACGGCCGGGCGGTGGCTCTTGATGACCCACGTCGCTCACGGTTCCGAGTTCGGCCGAAGACCTGCTGACGGCCCCAGGTCATGGCCTGCCTTCAGCTCGGCCACTCCACCGTCTACGACCTGCGCCGCACCCGGCACCTCCCTTCCCTCACCCTCGGCGGCTCCCGCCGCATCCCCACCCGCGCCCTCAACGACTTCATCCGCACCCGACTGGAACAGGACGCCGCCTGATGACCATGCCCCGCGACGCCCCCGCCTCCCGCCGCGTCCGCGCCAACGGCACCGTCTACCAGCGCAAAGATGGCCGCTGGGAAGCCGCCGGATACGTCCTCGCCCCTGGCGGCAGCCGCAAGCGAGTCCGCGTCTACGGCACCACCCGCAAAGTAGCCCTCGCCAAGCTCACCGAGAAGATCGCCACCAGCAACCGCGGCGTCCCCGTGGTCTCCGCCCAAGGGAGTCTGGCCGCCTATCTCACGTACTGGCTGGACAACGTCGCCGTCCACCAGCTCCGCGAGACCACCCACACCCGCTACACCGCCTGCACCAACCAGTACCTCATCCCCGGCCTCGGCAAGAAGAAGCTCGCCAAGCTCACCGCCAAGGACATCCGCACCTGGCTGAACGGCCTGCGGACCGTCTGCCAGTGCTGCGCTCGTGGCATCGACGCCCGTCGCAGGCCAGACGCGCAGGCCGACCGCCGGCCGCGCTGCTGCGCCATCGGCAAGTGCTGCCGCAAGCACCTCTCACCGCTGACGCTCGCCTACATCCATTCCGTACTCAAGTCGGCCCTGGAACACGCCGTGCGTGAGGAAGAGATCCCGCGCAACGTCGCCCGCAACGTCCGCACCGGGACGCCCCGGCCGCGCCGCTTCAACCCGCTCACTGCCGACGAGGCCCGCACCTTCCTCGCCGTCGCACAGGGCCACCGCCTGCACGCCCTGTTCGAACTCGCCCTCCGCACCGGACTCCGCAAGGGAGAACTCCTCGGCCTGCGCTGGGAAGACCTCGACCTGGACGCCAGCACCGCCACCATCCGCCGCACCCTCCAGCGCACCAACAGCAGCGGCCTGACCACCCTGCCAACCAAGACCATCAGCTCCGAACGCCGCATCGCCCTCCCGGCCGCCTGCGTCGCCTCACTGCGCGCCCACCGCGCCCAGCAGGCCCAGGAGAAGCAGAGCGCGGGCGCGAACTGGACGGACAGCAAGTACGTATTCACCCGGCCCGACGGGCACCTCATCGAACCCGCCACCCTCACCCGCCACTTCAACGCGCTCCTCCGCCGCGCCCACCTCCGGGCGATCCGGTTCCACGACCTGAGGCACTCGACCGCCACCCTCCTCCTGGAGCAAGGCGTCGAACTCGTCGTCATCAAGGAACTTCTCGGCCACGCCCACATCGGCGTGACCGCCACTGTCTAAGCTCATGTTCGCCTCCGCCTCCAGCGCGACGCCATCAACCTCCTCGGCCGCGCCCTTGGCACCTCCTCGGGGGCCGCTACCAACCCCGATGATGGCAACGACCCACCACTTTGCGGAGCCCCCGTCCGCTGACGTTGCCTCAACTACTGCCGTCAAGACCGCGAGAAGCCCCGCCGGAGTGGCGGTTTCTAGAACGCTGATGAAGATCTTGGTGTGATCGGGGCTGCCGCCGTCAGGCGGCAGCCCCGATCTGCCAGGTGGTGCCGTTGTGGGCGAGTCCGAG
>NZ_JBHYYB010000071.1:0-11131 GCF_042752535.1 Kitasatospora sp. NPDC059327
TGGTCGTCGAGACGGGTGACGAGATCGGCGTATCCGTGGGTCACGCGTCCTTTCCGTTCCAGGTCCTGTTGGGCCCAGCGGGCGGCTCTCCAGAGGCGGCGTGCGGTGGCGATGTCGGCGCCGCACGCCAGGGTGAACTGCTCCGTGACGTTCCAGGTGGGCACGGTGCCGCTCGCGGCTCGGGAGAGGATCGAGGCGCTGATCTTGTCTGTCGTCTTCGTGGCCAGCGCCGTGTAGCTCACGCCGAGGCGTTGGCGTCGCTCTCGGAGCCAGCGCGCCAACGCCTCGGATTGTGGTGTGTCTGCGGCGATGGGCTTCTCATGCCGCCCCATGGGTGGGGGTTAGAAGCCCTGGGCCGGGTTCGGGTCGGGGTCGCGCAGCGCCTTGATGGTGCGGCCTGCGAGGAAGACCAGGCCGCCGGCGACCTCGATGGCGCCAACCATCGGCTGGCCGAGCGCCATCAGGGCGGCGGCCAGGGCGAGGATGACCACCACGATGATGACCTCGCCGGTGGTCAGGTTCTTGGGCCGGGCCGGCACGGGGCCGGGGGCGGGGTACGGGGGGACGACGATCGTCACTGCGCTGTCCTATCGTTCGGTTCTTGTAGTCAGGGCCGAGGGAGGGGTGCGCGCCCACGGGAGGCGCGCACCCTGGCTGCACCGCGATCCGACGTACCCATGAGGGGGCGTCAGGCACGGGGTGGGCTCCATTACTTGGTCGCTCGACAGGGGATTCCGGCCCCTGAGCGTCGAACAGTCAGATCTAAGCACCTGTAACCCCGTAACTACAATCTGCTCTCAACACGCCCGGGGGTTTGATTCAGAAACATCCATCCGAAGCGTCACCCGTCCGGGGTGTTTCGACCTGTGGTCGGTGGACTCGGACCGGAAGACGCTCAGCTGGGCGGGGTGGACATCGAGGATTCATGCAATCTCGTCCAAGGCGTGCTTGCCCGGTACCGCCGCCGGTGACAATCTCTCAACAACGCTGATTCTGGTTCTTTCAGGGCTGGATCCTCCCCTGGCGTCGTGGGCTCCACCATGGAACAGGGACTGGGCCCGCGAATTCCGGCGCGATCCCACGAGGGTGGCCGCACCCCTTTTACGGGTGCGGCCACCCTCCGCCATATCTCGGCGACGACACCCGGCGGGATCGGCCGGCGCCTGCCCGGCGGCGACCCTCACCACCGCGCGCCGGACACCACCCACACCCGACACGCCCTGCCCGCCGGCGGTCCCGGACGGCACCCCGGCTATGCCAGGCCGGCGCCCGCCGATTCCCCCGACCGCCTCTCGATGCCGACGCCCTCCTCCGCCGCGCAGACCGCGCCAGTGCCGTCCGGCAGCCACAACTCCGCGGAGCGGGCCCGCGCGGCCGACCCCCGCCCGAACACCGTCACCCGCGCCCGCCGGCCTCGGTCCGCGCACTACCGTGCCGGTCATGACGGCAGGCGGACGCCCTGCGGCAGGAAGGGAACGACGTGCTGATGGTGATGAGCCAGAACATCCAGTACGGCGCCGGCACCGACGGTCGGTGGGCCGGGCTGGTCGAGCTCGTGCGCGAGGTCGGGCCGCAGCTGCTCCTGCTCCAGGAGGCCGACCACCTGGCCGACCCCGCGGCCGCGGCCGCCGCCGCCGAGGCGTTCGGCATGGAGCTGGCCGTCGCCCCGTCCCGCAACCTGCCGGTCGCCGTCGCCTGGGACCCCGCGCAGTTGCGGGTCGAGAACGTCGAGACCCGGTACACCGGCGAAATGCACCACGGCTACGCCGCCGCCCGGATCGCCCCATGGGGCATCGCCGCAGAACTCCCCGCCCCGCTCGTCGCGATCAGTGCCCACCTGATCCCCTACTCCGCGCAGGCCGCGGCGGTGGAGGCGCAGATCCTCGCGGCCCGTGTCCACCGGCACGGCGGCATCGGGCTGATCGGCGGGGACATCAACCACCCGACGTTCGACGACCCCGAGCCGGACTGGGAGACGGTCCGCCCCTACAACAGGTCCGCGCGGTGCCGGCGACGCGAGCGGCCCGGCGACCCGTGGGCGAGCGACCGGATCGTCGGCCAGGTCCTGCGCGACGCCGACCTCACCGACGTCGCCGCCCACCTCGCCGACCTGCGCGGTGACCCGCTGCTGCGCCGGCCGACGGCGTGGCACGGCGGCCTGCGGGTCGACCAGGTCCACACGACCGCGGCACTGACCCCAGCGGTCGTCGACTACCGGGTCATCGCGCACGACCACAGCGACCACCACGCCGTGATCGTCGACCTCGACCTCACCCGGGTCGACGCCGGCCCTCTCGGCGACTTCACCTGACCCCGGACCGAACCCTCCGCGGGCCCGGCCGGCGCGGGGTCAGAAGTCCAGCCCGAACCGGGGCATCAGGGCGTAGCCCAGGCCTTCCTGGTAGGCGATGCCCCAGCGTCGGGGGCCGTCCATCACCATCCAGTCCGGGGCGTCGGCGGGCAGGCTGTGGTCGGTCTGCAGCCCCTGCCAGCAGATGGACACCGGATCGCCCGGGTTGCGCGGGTCGTGGCCGGCCGCGCTCACCAGGGCGTCCCAGCGGGCGGTCACGTCGAGGACGGTTCCGTCGGGAGGGACGGCGAGGAGCGCCTCGACCTGTGCTCTGGTGACCGTCGCCGGCGCGGTCCCGGTGTCCGTCGCGATCAGGTAGAGGGCCAGGGCGAGCGTGGCGGCGCCGTCGGCGAGGACCGGGCTGTCCCAGATCATCTCCCGCCCTTGCCACGGCGCGGAGGTCAGCTCCAGGACCCGGTCCCAGGCCTGGCCCCACTC
Source organism: Kitasatospora sp. NPDC059327 (assembly GCF_042752535.1). Classification (NCBI taxonomy): domain Bacteria; kingdom Bacillati; phylum Actinomycetota; class Actinomycetes; order Kitasatosporales; family Streptomycetaceae; genus Kitasatospora; species Kitasatospora sp. NPDC059327. The sequence goes on from NZ_JBHYYB010000071.1 coordinate 2,789, forward strand.
CGGTGGGCCTCCCACCGCCCGTCGCTGCCGGTCCCGCAGGTCGTCCAGCAGTAGCGTCATGCCGTCATCCTGACTCACCCTCACCACCGCGCGCCAGACACCACCACGGCGCTCGGCGGCGAGATCGGCAACGGGCACGGGGGCGGGTGCCAGGTTCACGCGGACTCCCCCGGGGCGGCCGGGGCCGGCGGCGCGACAGGCGCCGCGGGCATGTCCGCCTCGGCGTCGGCCGCCGGCTCGGACCGCGGCAGCGGGCGCAGGGTGACACCATCGGCAACTACCCAGGCGGCCGCCTTGTCCTCGCCCCAGCGGGCATGGGCGATCCAGGGCAGCCCGGGTCCGGGGCGGCGGCGAGCGGTGACCAGGACCGAGCGCCACGCCCCTTCGGCGCGGAGCCAGGCCAGACGCCAGCACCGGTCGGCCGGGTCGGTGCCGGCCGGGCCGGCGAGCTCGGCCGGCACCCGCACCGCGTCCCGCCACGTCCCCGAGTAGGGGGCGATGGCCGGGGCCGGGTCGGCGGGCTCGGGCACAGGGCGGATCCGGTCCCTGTCGAACAGGAACCACCCCCACGACTCCGCGCCCGGCCCCGCGCCTTCCGGGCCCCAGGTGACGTGGACGACCCACACCGCGCTGCCCGGCGGGCGCCGCCACACCGTGAGCAGCCCGGGCCGCCACCGGCCGCCGAGGCGGATCTCCACCAGCCGCCACCTGCGCACGTCCCGGGACGCGCCGGGCAGGGACATCAGCTCCCGCGGCGCCCGCTCGGCATCACCCGGCCGCTCAGGCGAACGGGCGGGGCTGGAGAACGGCACGGCGGAAGTCATAGAACTATTGTTCGATAAGCTGCCGGAGTGATCAAACGTCAGCTGCACGGCCGTCCCGGGGCCCGCCCGGACCCGCGGCCGGTAGCGTGACGCCAAACCCCACCCCGAAGGACACCCCCATGCGCCCTGCCCGTGTCCAGCACCTGCTCCTCGACGCCGCGGCCGCGCTGCCCGGAGCCACGGCGCGGACCTTCGCCGACGCCGGCCACACCCGGCATCCCTTCGGCGTCGTCGTCGACACGGGCGGCCGCACGTCACGGTGGCAGGTCGCCGTCCTGAACGCCCCGGGCGAGACCTGGAGCGACGAAGACGATCCGGCCCCGGTCCTGGGCGAGAAGCCGCCGGCGATGGAGATCCCGGCCCTCACGAACGACCCCGCCACCGTCGAGCGGGCCCTCATCGCCCAGCTGCTCGCGACGGACCCGGGCGAGATCGCCTCCGTCGACCTCTACTCCACCCGGCCCACCCCACCCGCCGTCGGACACGGAGCCACGATCACCTTCCACGACGGCTCCCGCGCCTTCATCAACCACACCCGCTGACCCAGCCGACAGCTGCCCGCCGACTAGCCCCGATAGACCCGCCGGGCTCCGGAGGCCGCGGCTGACGGCCCAGCGCCGACGGCCGCCCACACGACGTCCATCCTCCGCTGGACGTGCAGGCAGCCGTGCTCAGCGCTCGTCCGGCTCGCCCAGGCTCCAGCCGCCGATAGCCGCGATCGGCCCACGCCAGACCGGCAGCGGTCCACCAGGCGAGGTGACCTGAACCGAACCGGGTCACGGGCTGTCCCCGCACCAGTCCCAACGGAATCGAGAAAAGTGTTCTTGCCTGTAGGCGGCACTGCGGCGCATGGACCTGAGCCGATGTCCGGGGCTCGGGTAGGGTGCATCGAGTACGCAAGAGGGCGCCCGGCCACCACAATTGGCCGGGCGCCCTCTTCGTGCTGTGCTCAGCTGGCGGCCTTCTTCATCCGGTCGAAGACCGCGTCGAACACCCTGCTGTCGCTCTCGTCCGCGAACGCCGCGAGCAGGTGGGCGAGGACCACCTGGCGGTCGATGCGCCCGCGGTCGAGCCGGTCGGCGAGGGCTACGGCCCGGCGGTCGACGTCCCGCTTGAGTTCGGCCGGCAGGGCTGCGGACGGCTTCGGCTGCGGGGGATCCGCCGACTCGATCGCGTCGTTCAGCGTGTGGGCGATGACCTCCGGGTCGTCCTCGTCGCTGAGGGCCAGGTCGCCGGGTAGCAGCCGCACGGTCTCACGGATGCGTTCGGCTGTGACCTTGTCAGTCCCGACGGAGTTGACCACCAGCTGGTAGACGCCGACGGCGGCCTTGAGGCCGTGCCGGTTCTTGAGCGGCACCAGCTCGCGGACCTGCCCTTCGGGGGCCTTGTAGCCGCGGGCGTTGAGAACCTCGCCGAGCTCCCACCCCGCGCGCAGCTTGCTGCACCGCGACTGCTTGATGCCGTGCTCGACGCCCGCCCACTCCTCGATCGTGGCGTAGCGGCGGGTCGGCTCCAGCTTGTGCGGGAGGCGGCGGAACAGCCTGCCGACGGCCATGGTGTCCAGCGACTTGCCCGCCACCCAGTAGGCGGTGGACAGCAGCTCGACGCCTTCGACGCAGGCCGCCAGGCGCTGCTCCTCCTCCGGGGTCAGGTCGCCGTCGCCGGAGGGCTCGACCGGGTCGGGGATCTTGTCGAGGCCGGGGCGGGCGGCATCGACCGCCGCCTTGATCTGCGCGGCCATCTGCTGGTCGGCTGCGAACCGGCGTTCCTCGTCGGCGCGCTCGGAGGTGCTGACCAGGGTCTTGGCGGCGGCCTCGGTGGCGTCTTCGTCGTCCCAGCCGTCGATTTCGTACTCGCCGCTCACGCCGCCTTCACCAGCCCGGCGTTGACGGCGATCGTACGGAAGAACGAGGCGGTATCGGTCTTGGGCCGGTGCTGGACGACCGGCAGGCCGACGGCGCGGGACTCCTTGAGGTCGGTCGACCGGATCGGCACCTCGCCGATGCAGCGGATCCGTGGGTGCTGCTGGAGCTGCCTGTAGATCCGCGCGTCAATGTCCCCCATCGGCTTGACGATGCGCCCGATCACCAGGCCGAGGATCGTGAGGGCGTCGTCCGGGCGTTCTGCCTTGCGCATGACGGCAATGTGCTGCGCCGTCTGCATCTTGACGGCCTTCATGGCCCACTCGTCTACGTCCACCAAAATGACCGCCCCGTCTGCGGCGGCGGTCTGGGCGTCCGTGTCGGTGTCGATCGCCGGGCGCAGATCGAGCAGGACGAAGTCGTAGAGGTGGAGGACGTGGGCGAGCAGCCGGCGGTAGAGGCCGATGCTGCTGCCGTGCTCACGCATTCGGGACGGCAGGAAGACCATGTCCATCGAGGCGGGCAGGATGTGGATGTTCGGCACCTTGGTCTCGGCGATGAGGGGCCGCGGGTCGCCCATCTGCAGGAGCACGGTGGCCTGGGTGGGGCCCTTGTCCTCGTCGAGCAGCGGCACCTTGCACGCCATGGTGGCGTTGCCCTGCGGGTCGCAGTCGACCACGAGAACGCGCCTGCCGTGCTCGGCGAGGGCGCCGGCGAGGTTGATGGTGGTGGTTGTCTTGCCGACGCCGCCCTTCTGGTTGCACATGGCGATGATGTACGCCTCGCCGGGGCGTGGCCCGGGCAGGACTGGGGCGCCGAGAACGGGCGCTGTTGCGATTTCGGTCATGCAGGGACCATAGCCACTGGCACCGCTGCCGCAGGGCGGCACCTCCGGGCAACCCCCTGACGAGTGGCCCCCTCACGCTTTCACACCCGTCCGATCAAGATCGTTTTTGTACAATTGGACAAGAATGATCTTGGTCGGGCTCCTGAAACGCAAAAGGGCCCACCTCCTCCCGGTGTCGACACCGAGGGGAAGCGAGCCCTTCACTGCGCTGGGGATCAGGCAGCGGCGAGGACACCGACGTGGTCGAGGCCGATCGCGCGACTAACGGCGTCAAGGGTGTCGGTCCAGTCGCCGGCGTGGTGAATGGCGCGGTCGTCCACATACGCGGCCGCGCCGAGCTTGGTGTTGGTGACCAGGATCGGACCGCCGACCGCGGTGTAGTACGCCCTGCCCGGCGACGGGTCGACGAATGCTTCCAGCCCGGAGTACCAGGTGACCCAGTCAGCGATCTCCGGCAGCCACACTGAAGCCCGCGCAGTGTAGACGAACACGGCTCGACACCTGGCAAGGGTGCGCAGCGCGTCGATGGCGCCGGGCTGGGGCAGGCCGATGCGGCCGCCGAGCCAGGGGCCGGGCTGGGTGAGTGTGCCGTCCAGGTCCAGGCCGACGGCCTGGCTGGCGGGGCTGTCGGGGGTGGGGGCGATGACGGAGCGGGTCACGGGGTCCTCCAGGGCTGCGGGGCGGTTCGGGGAGGAGCGCCCGGCCCGGCCTCGCGGTGCGGGGCCGGGCCGGGTCGCTGCTGGGTCGTCGGGCGTAGCGGGGGTTAGAAGGGCGGTTCCTCGGAGTAGGCGCCCATGAAGTGGGCCTGGTCGTCCTCGTTGTCCTGGTCGCGGTGGTCGTGCGGCTCGTGGTCGCCGTAGTGGTAGTGCTCGTCTTCGTCGTCGTCGGTCTCCGGGGTGAGGGTGCCGGCTTCGGCGAGGCGGTCCAGGAGGGCGACGATCTCGGCGAGGGTGTGGACCTCGATGGGGCGCTCGCCGTCGGGGACGAGGTGGTAGGTGCGTGTGCCGGTGCCGTACCGGTCGCTGGGGGCGGGCAGGCACAGCAGGTGGGCGTCGGGGGTCAGCTCGCAGGTCGCGGAGCCGTCGGCCTGGCCGGTCCAGTTGGTGGGCTTGGTGAGGCTGCCGGAGGCGTGGTCGAGGGTGTGGGCGCGGGTGGCGGCGCGGTGGGCGGCGTCGGCGGCGGCTTCGGTCGTGAGCCGCTCGGGCGAGGGGGCCTGGGTCGGGGTGGTGGTCGTGGTGGCGGTGTAGCCGTAGGTGGGCAGGCCGAGGCGGGCGCGCAGGGGGCGGCGGATCAGGGTGGTGGCCTGGTCGGCGAGGCAGAGGGCGAGGGCGCCGGCGGCCGCGGTGAGGGTGAGTCGGGTCTCGGTGGGGCGGTTGGCGAGGGCTCGGTAGGTGGCGAGGCCGGCGCCGGCTCCGGCGAGGACGGTGGCGGCGCTGTCGGCGGTGTCCAGGGCGGTGGTGAGCAGGCGGTGGCGGGCGGTCTCGGTCATCTCGGGCTGTCCTTTCGTTCGGGGTGGTGCGGGGCGTGTCGGGGGTGGTCAGGTCCAGGCGCCGGTGGGGTCGTCGCTCACGGGCTCCGGTCCGGCCGGGGCGGCCGGGGCCGGCTGGTTGAGGAGGGCGAGGAGGAGGTCGGCGACGGCGGGGATGCCGACGCGGATCCACGGCTGCGGGCAGCAGTCGTACAGGCCGTCGACGCCGGGGTGGATCGGGGTGCGGCCCCGGTGGTCCTGGCCGCAGGTCGGCGCGATGGCGGGCAGGTCGTCGAGGCGGACCAGTCGCCAGGTGCCGGGCAGCGGCCGGCCGGCGTGCCGCTCGATCTCTCGCCGGGCGGCGGCGCGCAGCGTGGGCAGGTCGGGGGAGGAGGTCATCTGGTGGCTCCGTGTTTCCGGTGCGGGGCTCGGCCGGGTGGCCGCGCCGCGCACCAGAGCGCCCCGCCCCGGGTGGGGTGCCGGTGGCGGGGCGCGCGCTGGTGGGCGGCGTCAGGACCCGGAGAAGCGGTGCAGTCGGACCTCGTCGAACCCTTCGCCGGCGAGCAGCTCGCGGGCCGAGCGGGACATGCGGTGCTGGTGGCGCAGGACGTCCTCGGGCACCCGCTGCTCGGCCGGCCTCGCCCGGTTCCGCTCGACGCAGAGGGGGAGCGGGGCGTCGAAGTGGGCGGCGATCACGCGGCGGCCGTACTGGTGGGCCAGCTCCACCAGCTGCGCCCGGTGGTGGGCGGACAGGGACGTGTTGTCGACGTACGTGGTGGCTCCCCTGCGCAGCCTGGCGAGGAGGATCTGGTGCTGGAGGAGGACGGCGTCGGCAGTCGCGTCCTGGTCTCCCGGCGCGGAGACCACGGCGCGCAACCGGTCCAGGCTGACGATCTGGTGCGGGGGAACGGTGCGCAGGGCCGAGCTCTTGCCGCTGGCGGCGCAGCCGATCATGCAGACGACGTCACCGGGCTGGACGGGGTCGAGGGGGCGGGCCTGGTCGGTGGTCACGGCGGGTTCCTCCGGGGTGGTGTGGTGGCTGGTCAGGCGAGTTGCTCGGCGGCGGCGGCCACCAGGCGCTCGCTGGTGGCGGCGGCCTCGGTGCGGGCCTTGTCGAGGGCGGTGTGGTCGGCTGCCGCGCGCATGGCGTAGGTGGCGCGCGCGGCCTTCTGGGCGGCCTGGGCGAGGGCGGGCGCGAGGATGGAGAGGGTGACCAGCGGGGCGGTGATGTCGGCGCGGGTGCGGTGGCTCTCGCTACGCGCCTGCGCGTACACCGCGTCGTCGGCGCCGGTGAGGCGAAGCCGTTCGCGGGCCCACATGGTGCGGCGGTGCGCGGCGAGGGCGGCCACCAGGGCGGTGACGGCCTGGACCAGGTCGCGGCGCCGGTCCTGCGCGGTGCGCTCGGTCCGCTCGGCGCGGGCGGCCCGGTGCTGGAGCGCGGTGACGGTCAGGGTGCCGGCGAGCGTGCCGACGACGCCGACCAGGGCGATGGTGAGCTCGGCGGCCATCAGGCACCGGCCTGCCGCGGGGCGGGGCGGCGTCCGGTGAGCGCCTCGGGGCGCCGGGACCACCGCACGTAGTCGACGGCGCTCGCCGCGTAGGTGGTGGTCATCATGCTGCCGGAGCGGTCGATCGCGTCGTGCAGGCTGTCCAGGCGCTGCCAGGCGAGGCGCAGCTGGTCGAGCAGCCAGGTCCGGTCGTCGTCGGTGAGGTCCGGTCCGCCGGTGGCGATCGTGTCCAGGCGGCCGGTGTCCTGGACGCCTGCCGCGAGGAAGCGGTCGACCCGCGCCGCTTCCTCGGCGGTGAGGAGGTCGGCGAGGCTGCGGGCCTCCTCGGCGCTGGGGTCGTCGTGGTAGACGGCAAAGGAGCGCCGGTCGAGCGCGAGGCGGGCGAGCTCCCAGTCGGAGGCGTCGGCCAGGGCGCTGTCCTGACGGTAGGTGCGTCCGGGTCGGGCGAACGGCGCGTGGACGGGCGGGGCGGGGCGGGTGGGCGGGGCGGTGTCGGTGGTCACGGAGCCTCCTTGTCGGGTGCCGGCCGGGCGGCCGCGCCGCGCACCACCGCGCCCCGCTGTCCCGGCCTGGGTGGCGGGGGTGCGGGCGCGGTGGTGGGCAGCGTGACTGCCGGGACAGGTCAGCTGTGCTGGAGTGCGGTGGTGCTCTCGGCGAGGGCGGGCAGCGCGTGGGAGGCGGCCTCGGCCACGCGCAGGCGGAGTTCCTCGGCGGCCCGGACGGCGTCCAGCAGGTCCTGGTAGAGGCGGCGCTGGTCGGGGTCGTGGAGGTCGAGGTGGGTCTCGGAGGCGGCCGCTGCACTGCAGAGGTAGCCGACGATGCCGGCCGCCTCGCGGTGCAGGCCGAGCAGGCCGGGCTGGAAGTCCGCCGGCGCGGTCGACCTCTCCAGGGCCCTGGCGAGGTCGGTGGGCCGGCCCTCGTTGACGGCGTCGAGGTCGGCCTCCAGCGCGGCGGCCAGGGCGGCCGGGTCGTGGAGCGCGGTGTGGTGGCCGAAGCGGCGGAGCAGTCGGGCGGGCAGGAGCGGGAGCAGGTGGCGGCGGCGCATGGTGAGGGGTCCTCTCCGGTGGTGGCGGGCGGGCGGTGCCGGGTCAGTCCAGGCCGGCGCGCAACTCGTCGGCGCGGGCCTGGGCGCGGCGCGCCATCTCGGGGTTGGCGGCGGCGCTGCGGGCGGCGGCCTCGGTGAGGGTGCGGATGAGGGCCTGGCGGGTGGCCTGGTCCAGGGGCGGCATGGGGCGCCCGTCGCGGCGCGCGGCCCAGCGGGCGGCGAGAGGTTCGAGGTCGCGCAGGTCGGTGGGGTGCTGCGGGGCGGCCGGGGTGCTGTCGTGCTGGCTCATCGGGGTGTCCTCTCCTGTGTCGGCCGGACGGCCGCGCCGCTCACCACGGCGCCCGCCGCCCCGGCCTGGGTGGCGGGAGCGGCGGGCGCCGTGGTGGGCAGCGTGACTGACCGGACGTCAGTGGAGGGCGCTCCAGATGATCAGCAGGAGCACGCCGACGGTGATGAGGACGGCCTTCGGCGAGATGCTGGTGGTGGACTGCAGGCGCCGTATCTCGGCGTGGATGGCGTCGCACTCGGCCTGGATACCGGCGTGGGAGTGGCTGCCGGGGGTGAGGCCGGCCAGGATCGCGGCGCGGTGGTGGAGCTTCTCGTAGAGGGCGGCGATCTGTGCGTCGCGGGATACGGCCAGGGCCACGGCGGGTGCCTTCCGGTGGGCGGTGCTCGGCGGGTGGGGTGGTGCGGCCGGGGCCGGCGCGGTGAGCAGGCCGACGGTCTTCCACGCGCCGTAGACGGTGTCCGGGGTGAGCGGGTACGTCTGGTGGGCGATGAGGTAGGCGT
>NZ_JBHYYB010000071.1:11140-46692 GCF_042752535.1 Kitasatospora sp. NPDC059327
GGGGGGGCCGGGGCCGGGGGGGGGGGGGGGGGGGGGGGGGGGGCGGGGGGGGGGGGGGGGGGGGGGGGGGCCGGGGGGGGGCCCCCCCGCCCCCGGCGGTGCGGGTGGTCAGGTGAGGCTGCGGGCGTCGGTCAGGCCCTCGATCCGGGACGCCTGGCCGTGGACGCGCTGGGCCAGGACGGTCAGCCGCTCGGTGTCGGTGGTGCTGACGCCTCGGGCGAGGCGGGCGGCGAGGCGGTCGGCGTCGGCGCGCAGCTGGAGGAGGTCGGCGGCCAGGGCCTGGGTGCGCTGGGTGATGACGGCGGCGAGGCGCTGGCCGGGTGCGGCGGGGTGGGGGAGCGCGGGGTCGGGCACGGCGGGGCTGCTCCAGGTGGTGGTCGGGGTGGGGGTCAGCGCTGGTCGAAGGGGCCGGTCGGGGCGGGGACGGCCGGCCGGGCCCGGTAGGCCGCCTTGGGCTCGGGGGTCTGGATGGTGATCTGCGGGGCGACCTCGGTTCGGGTGATCACCGTCGGGCGCAGCGAGAAGGACAGGCCGCGCAGGGCGAACAGGCTGACGGTGGCGATGGCGGCGGCGGTGAGGCCGGTGGCGACGGGGCGGCCGGCTTCCGGGGCGGCGGACCAGACCATGGCGAGCGTCGCGCAGGACCAGGCCGACCACGCGAGACGAGCGACGGCGCTTTGGGTGAGGAAGGCGAGCAGCGCGGCGAGCAGGCCGACGGTCTTCCACGCGCCGTAGACGGTGTCCGGGGTGAGCGGGTACGTCTGGTGGGCGATGAGGTAGGCGTGGATGGGTCCGGTGATCGCGGCGCGCAGGCCGTCGCCGCCGGCGGGCAGGTCCTGCGGCAGGTGCGCGGCGCCGATCACGGCGCCGGCCGCGTTGAGCAGGATGCCGCCGATAGTGCCGAGTAGCAGGACGGCGAGGGTGATCGCGGTCAGGTAGGTGAGGGCGCGCACCCACGGCTCGGCGGTGGTGAAGTCGTCCAGGCCGTGCGCGATGTCGCGGCGGCGCTGGTCGAGCCAGCCGCCCGGGGCGGTGAGGGCACGGGCCCGGCGCCCGGCGGCCTCGCGGACGCTCGGGGACGGCTTCGCCTCGGAGGCGGTGGCGGGCTCGCTGTGGTCGGTGTGCTGGTTCACGGGGTGCTGCTCCTCGGTGAGGTCGGTGGGGTGGTGCGGGTGTGCCGGCCCGCCCCGGCGGGTGCCGGGGCGGGCGGGGTGGTGCGGTGTCAGCTCTGGAGGCGGATCGGCATCAGCAGGTGCTGGTAGTCGCCGCCGGTGTCCTCGCCGGAGTGGCCGAGGACCAGGACGGGCTTGGTGGAGGAGGTGAGGTGGAAGCGCGCCTCGGGGGTGGTCATGGCCTTGAGGCAGTCGGCGAGGTAGGCGGGGTTGAAGGCGGCGTCGTAGCCGCGGAGGCGGTCGGTGAGCGAGCCGGTGGCGTCGCAGGGGACGCGGTCGGCGGCGCGGGCGTCGTCGCCGTCGCCGGCCTCGATGAGCAGCTGGTCGCCGTCGACGGCGAGGCGGATCGGGCGCTTGTCGGAGGCGACCAGGGCGACGCGCTTGATGGCGGCCAGCGCCTGCTCGATGGGGACGGTGATGGTCAGCTCCGCGTCCTCGGCGTGCGGGAACAGCGCGCGGCCCTTGGGGAACTCGCCTTCCAGGAGGCGGGTGCCGAGGGTGCGGCCCGGGGTGGAGAGGGTGAGCTGTCCGTCCGTCCAGCCGATGGCCACGGGGTGTTCCCCGGCCAGGGCACGGGCCGCCTCGGAGAGGAACTTCGCGGGAACCAGTACGGTGCGGGCCGCGGCGTCGAGCTGCTCGGCCGTAGGCCCCGCGTCGTGGTCGCCGTTCTTGGCCTTCTTCGCCGGCTTGGCGGCCGGCAGGGTGCCGGTGGGCTTGACGGTGAGTTCGCGGACCGCGAAGCGGTAGCGGTCAGTGGCGGCCAGGGTGAGCCGGCTGTCCTCCAGGATCATCTGCACGCCGGTGAGGGCGGGCAGGGTGTCGTCGGTGCCGGCCGCGACGACGGCCTGGGCGACGGCGTCGGCGAGCGCGTCGCCCTCCACCGTGAGCACGGTGTCCGGGGCCGCCGGAAGCGCCGGGTACTCCTCGACGGGCAGGGTCGGCAGGGTGAACCGGGCGCTGCCTGCGGTGAGGAGCAGTCGGGCTCCGGAGAGTTCGAGGTCGACTTCGGCCGACTTCGGGAGCGTCTTGCAGATGTCGTTGAGCAGCCGGCCGGAGACCAGCGCGGTGCCGTCGTCGGCGATCTCGGCGTCGGCCCGGACGGTCGCGCACGCCTCGTAGTCGAACGCGGCCAGGTGCAGGCCGTCGGTGTCGGTGCGCAGGAGGATGCCGGCGAGGACCGGGACGGGGGGCTTTCCGGGCAGGGCACGGGCGGCGTGGGCGACGGCGTCGGCGAGCGGGTCGGCGAACAGGCGCAGCTTCATGGTGGTGGTGCCTTTCTGCGGGCGCGTCAGGACGTGGTGGCGGTGAGGGGGGCGAGCTGGTCGCGTTCGTCGTCGGTCAGCTGGGAGCAGGGCTCGCAGGAGCCGAGGGTCTTGAGCGGCAGGCAGTGGTCGTAGCGGGTGTGGCAGATCGGGCAGGTCTGGCGGGCGGCCATCGCCCGGTCCAGGGCGGCGGCCCGGCCCGGCGTCATCGGCCGCACCGGCTTGGCGGCGGCGATCCGGTAGAGGTAGGCGGTGCGCCGGCCGTGGCGGCAGACGACCTGCGCGGCGGGTTCCTGTCCTCCGGGCCGGAGGCCGAGTTCGCGCAGCTGGCGGCGGGTGCGCAGGCCGGGGTCGGCGTAGCGCCAGGGCCAGGTGGGGAGGCCGCCGTGGTGCTCGCCGGTCGGGTCGAGGTCGGGTGCGCGCACGGCGGACTCTCCTGTCTGCTGGGTGGTGGCGGGTGGTCAGGCGCGGGTGGTGCGGGTGCGTTCGTGGCCGCGCGTGTTGTGCCGCCCGCCCCGGGCCGGTGTGTGGTGGGGCGGGCGGCGCGGTGGGCTCGGCGGGTCAGTCGCGGGTGGCGGGCAGCGCGCCGGGGCTGGTGTTGGTCCGCTGGTGCTGGAGGGCGAGCCAGGCGCCGGCGGCGGTCATCAGCCGGCCCTCGCCGAGGGCGTCGAGCGGGGCGGTGTCGATGTCGTGCATCAGCTCGGCCGGGTCGATCGGGCGCATGTAGGCGACCGGTGCCTGGTGGATGATCTCCTTGGTGGCCAGGACCATCAGGGCGACCCGGTCGTGCGAGTTACCGAGGGGCAGCACCCGGCAGATCTGGGTGTGGTCGGGGCGGCCGGCCAGGAGGCGGTCGGCGTCGCGGAACAGGACGTAGGTACCCGGGGTCGGCTTGGTCGGGGCCGGGGTGGTGGCGGGGCGGGTGTCGGGCTGCTGCATGATGCGTTCCCTTCGTGGTGTCGGCCGGGCGGCCGGCCCCGTCCCCGGAAAGCGGCCCGCCCGCCCGGCCGGGGTCGGCGGGGCGGGCGGGGTGCGGGCCGGGGGCGAGACCGGGTGCCCGGTCAGCCGATGTTGTTGTTGACCGTGCCCTTCCATCCGGCGGTCTGGCGGCCGATGTTCGTCTGGTGGGTGCGGTGGACCAGCGCCAGGACGGTGCCGGTCGCGCTGGCACCGTCGCCGCTCGCTGTCGCCGCCGTCCCTCCCGCGCCGGCGGTGACGGAGCGGAGCTTGCCGAGCAGGCCGGCCACGCCGAGCACCACGGCGGCGACGAGGACGGCGGCCCACTTGAGGAGGTCGCCGAGCTGGTCGGCGTGCGGGGCGACCTCCGCGACGGCGGCACCGAGCATCCACACCGCCCCGCCGGCGGCCAACGAGGCGATGGAGCCGTAGAGGACGTACTGGCGCACCGCGAGCGGCAGGCCCGGGTCGGCCGGCGGCCGCGCCGGGGCGGCGGCCACGGGGGCGGGCCGCACCTGGGCAGCCTGGGCGGCGAGCGGGTTGTGCACGGGGACGGCGACGACCTTGCCGTCGACCAGGGCGGGGATCAGGGCCGGGGTGTCGGCGGTGGGCCGCAGCGGGACGGCGACGACCAGGCCGTCGAGCGAGGCCGGCACGAAGCCCTCCTGGAGGAGATACGCGTTGAGGTCGACCGCCGTGTCCGCGCGCGAAGCGGTGACGGGGGTGGTGTAGACGCTGTCCACGGTGTGCTCCAAAGGGGTCTGCGGGGGCGCAGCGGCGCCTTCTGGGGCCGCCGGACGGCCCGGGTGGCGGGGCGGGGTGGTAGTCAGACCCGGATGCTGCCGACGAGGTGGACCAGGCCGGTGAGGAGCTGGGTGATGGTCGGGCCCAGGCCGGTGGAGGCGAGGGTGAAGCCGAACAGGATGAGGGTCAGACCGGAGAGGACGCGGACGGCTCCGCTGCGGTAGAGGAAGACGGTGGCGATGCCGAAGACGACGGCGAGGGAGGCGGAGACGACCACGGTGGGCTCCAGGCGGGCAGGGGCCAGGGGCGCCGCGTGGGCGGCGCTCCTGGCCGGGGTGGTGGTGGGTCAGGCGGGCAGCGTGTAGCGGCCGCCGCCGAGGGCGGCGATCCGGTCGCCGCGGCTGAGGACGGAGAGGTTGTTGCGGACGCTGGCCGCGCCGACGGGCTTGCCGCCGTCGGCGTTGACGGCGGCGAGGATCTCGTCGAAGTCGAGGGCGCCGGCGCCTTCGGTGTCGTCTCCGTCGGCTGCTTCGGCGGCCTCCTCCAGGGCGCGCATGATGCGCACCGCGATGGGGGCCCTGCCGCTGGTGGAGGTCTTCTGTTCGGCGGCGGCCTCCTCGACCAGGGCCTGCGTCTGCTCCTGGGCGGCGGCCACCAGCTCGGCCGGGCCGTCGCCGTCGCGGGTCAGGTAGGCGGGACCCGCGGCCTCGTGCGAGGTGACCTCCAGGTGGGCGGGCTCACCCGGCCCGTACAGGTCGAGGATCAGCGGGTCCAGGCCCTCGACCTCGTGCATCGAGCCGACAGGGAAGAACCGCATCATCGCGGTCGGCCGGTCACTACCGAGCAGGTAGGCCATGCCGCCGGTGGTGCCGCGGGGGACCTTCGCCCGGGGCCGCACCGTGGCGAACCGCGAGCGCAGCACCGGCGGGCCGGTGCGCTTGGGGATCGGCACGATGTGCGTACCCGGGGGCAGCAGGCCGTCGGACACCAGCGACTGCATCATCGAGCTGGACCAGCGCAGGAGGATGGTGTCGCCCTCCTTGAGCATGCCGCGCAGGGTGTCGGAGCCGCCGAGCTCGTCGACGTGCGAGGCCTGCGCGGCGATCGAGATGCCGACGCCCACGCTGCGGCCGGTGCGGCCGAGCTCCTTGATCAGGGCGGCGACCTTGTCCCGGTAGGGGGCGCCCTTCTCCAGCGCCCTGTTCGCCTCGTCGATCCGCACCGACAGCAACGGGTCCGGCCGGTTGATCAGGAAGCTGGAGCGGCCCATCGCGGCGTAGCGGCTCATCCGCTCCTCGGCGACGCGCACCGCCGCCTGGAGCATGGCGAGCAGGCCTTCCTGGGTGGTGACCCGCCAGTCGACCTGACCGGCGGCCTCTGGCACCGACTGGCCAGCCTTGAGGTCGGCGAGCCAGGTGGCGATCCCGGAGCGCTTCTCGGCGGCCAGGATCAGCTGCAGGGCGCGGGACTTGCCGGCGCCGGTGGTGCCGAACAGGGCGCCGCGCTGCGCGCCGGAGCCGGGGACGTACAGGCGGATCTGGGCGGGCTGGCCGTCGTGGTAGCGGCCGACGGTCAGCCAGCCCTGGTCGTCCATCACCAGGTCCTCGCCGCGAACCGGGTCGAGCTTGTCCAGCGGCGGGGCGGCGTAGACGGTGACCAGGGCGCGGGTCAGGCCGTCGGTCTCCACCGCCATGCACGCGGTGTCCAGGATGTACAGGGAGGACGCGAGGGAGCGCAGGTCGTAGGTGAGGAGCTTGCCGGGCGGGACCTCCACCTCCAGCTCCATCACGTCGACCTCGAAGCCTCCAGGCGCGGTGGGCAGGTTCATCAGGGGCGCAGCCTTTCTTCCATCTCGCCGGTCTTGGTGTTGCCTCGCCGGATGGCGATGAGCTGGGAGTGCGGCATCGCGCCGGGGGCGATCGTCTTGTCCCAGCGGGTGAAGGGGTCCGTCTGCTCCAGGCCGCCGGCGGTCTCGGTGCGGTCGGTGACGGTCAGCTGGCGGCGCCCGGCGCCGTGGCCCTTCACCGCCGTGATGGAGATCAGCTCCTCGGGGATGTTGGTGATCGCCGAGATCACGGCGATCGGGATGTCCGGCACCGGCCGCCCGCCGACGGCGACGATCTGCGCCCGCCACTCGGTGCGGCCGTGGAACACGGCGTGCTCCAGGTAGGTGCCGGCCGCCGGGCACTTGTCCGTCTGCGCCCAGCGGGCCCAGTCGAGCGTCAGCTGCTCGGCCGGGGTGACGGCCGCCGGGGTGACGGGGGCGTAGTCGGGGACGGCCGGGACCAGGTCGCTGGGGCGCACCAGTTCGCGGGCGAGGCGGGAGGGTCGCTGCCACCAGGTGAGGCCTGCCCAGACGGCGACGGCCACGCCCTCGCCCCAGTGCGCGCCGGGCACGATTCGGAAGGCGAGCATCTCGCCGAGCAGGAACGCGGAGGGCGAGGCGTACAGGGCGCTGACCGCGCCGGGGGTGCCGCGCCGCCACGGCCGGATCGACACGGCGGCGGACACCACGGTCGTGCCGAGGACGACCGGGGCGGCGGCCGGCAGGACGGCCGGGGTGAAGACGGCGGCGGTCAGGGCGGCGGTGCCGGCCACGGTGGCGGTGCGGCCCGCCCAGTGGCGGGCCCGGTCGAGCTTCGACACGGTCGCGTGTCCTCTCGGGTCAGGAGGTGATCAGGTGGACGATGGCGCCGAGCAGCAGGAGGGCCAGGACGGCGAAGGGGGCCAGGCCGAGCAGGCGCCGGCCCTGGTCGGCCGGGTCCTCCTGCCGGGTGGTCAGGAAGCGGAAGTAGCTGTCGTTGTCGGGCACGGCGGGTCGTCCTCTCACTTGGTCAGGCGGGCGTAGAGCGCGCCGGGCAGCCACAGTGCGCTGCTGGCGATGACGAGGGCGGCCAGCAGACGGACGGGCAGCGCCGACGGCTCGGGGCCGCGGTTCTCGGGGGCCACGGGGTGGTCCTTTCGGATGCGGATGCGGGTGCGGCGCTGCCCGGCACCGCGGGGTGCGGTGCCGGGCAGCGGGCGGGGTTGGTGGCGGTCAGCGGTTGGCGTAGAAACCGCGGTCGGCGGGCTCGACGGGCATGTTCTGGAAAGCTTCGGCGACGTCGCCGTAGTCGGCCTGGTGGGCGTCGGAGGCCTCGTCGAACAGGCTCGACATCTCCTCGCACTCGTTCGCCATGGTGGTGGCGTTGGCGAGGGCGCCTCGCATGATGTCGGCGGCCTGGTGGTGCTCGGCGACGGTGTCGGCGTCGACGTTCATCCCGGCGGCCATCTCGGCGAGCCGGTCGACACTGGCGGCGACCTCGCCAACGTACTCGAACGTGGAGCGGGCGAGGTCTGCCATGTGACGCAGCGCCAGGCCGGCCTTGGCGAGGCGGGCGATCAGGATGCCGTAGCGGACGCCATCGGAGACCACCTCGATGGCGGCGCCGACGGCCTGGCGGGTGGCGGGAAGCAGATCGGACACGCGCTACTCCTTGTGGTAGTCGGTCTCGGCCGGGGCGGCGTAGCCGTGGTCGCGGGTCCTGTCCGCGGCCTGTTGGTGGATGGCGGAGGCGTTGTCGGCGGCGGTGCTGATGGCCTCGGACGCGGTCGGCAGGGCGGTGGCCAGGGCCTGGGCCTCGGACTTGACGCGTCCGGCCTTCTCCAGCAGCCGGTCGACGTAGCCGAGCAGGCGGCCGGGGATCTTCAGGGTGAGGACCTGCGCCTTGAGGCTTTCGAGGTGGTGCTCCAGGTCCTCGCAGGCGGCGGCGGCCTCCTTGGCGTCGTCGACGCGGTCGAGGATCTCCTCGGCGGCGTCGTTGTCGGCCTCCAGCAGGTCGTAGATGGTCAGCTCGGAGTCGGCCGACGGGGTGTAGACATCGCTCATGCTGTGGTTCCTCGCGGCAGTGGGGGAGGCCGTCCCGGCGGCCAGGGCGGGACGGGGCGCCGGGGCGGCGACGGACGGTGCGGGCGGCGGCGGGGGCTTGGGCGGCCGGATGACCTCCAGCTTCACGTTCGTCTCGTGGACCATGCCGGGCGGTCGCTTCGCCCGGCCCCGGTCAGCCGTCGGGCCGGTGCCGGTCCGCGCGCCCGACGAGGTCGAGGACGTGGACGACGTGGAGCCGGTGGCGGAGGTGCGGGCGTTGGTGCGCTCCCAGCGGGCCCGTGTCCCGGCGTTCGCGGACGACGGCCCCGCCGAGGACGGGCCGGAGCTTGACGGGCGGCCGGGGGTCGGGCGCGTCGCCTTGGCTGCCTTGGCTGCCTTGGCTGCCTTGGCCTTCGCCGCCGCCCGCTTCCCGGAAGTCGCCGAACCCTTGGCCGCACCGGCTGCGGCACCGGCCCCGGAGGTGCCGGCCGCCGTACCCGCCCCGGCGGACCCGGCCGCAGGGCCGGTGCCCTTCTTCGCCCCGGCGGCCTTCCTCGCCTTCGCGGTGGCGGCCTTCGTGGTCGAGCCGGGCGTCTTGCCCTTGCTGGGCGCCTTCACCCCGGGCTTGACCGTGCTGGCCGCCGCCATCTTCGGCACCCCGGAGGACGTCGCCGGAGTCGGCTTCTCCTTCCCCTTCTTCTTGGGCTTGCGCTTCTTCGGCGCCCGCCAGACCGGCGTGTGCTTCTCGCGGCGCCTGTCCAGACGCCGCTCGGCCTCCTCGCTGATCGCCGCGCCCAACGTCGTGCGCCGGGCCGGGTCCGCCCCGGGCTTGCTCTTCTTCCCGGCACCAGGGGCCGTGGAGGACGAACCGCCGGCAGCACCGGCACCCTTCTTCGCCCCCGGTCCGGCCGGGCCCTTCGCCCCGGCCGACCCACCGGATGCCCCGGCGCCCGCGCCCTTCTTCCCGGCACCGGCCGCCGGGCCGGACGAGCCGCCCGCCGACTTCTTCTCCGGCGTCGTGCTGCTGCTCCCCCCGCCCGTGGAGGCGGGATCCTTCCTCTTCTCCCTGTCCTTCCTCTCCTTCTCCTTGTCCCTGTCCCTGTCCCTCCGCTCCTTCTCCTTCTCCTTCCTGGCTCTGTCCTTCTCCTGGTCCCTCTTGAAGCGGTCCGCCAGGCCGCGGTCGCCCGCCCGGCCCGCCCGCGTGGACAGGCCCGGGTCCGGCCGCTGCGCCCCGCCGCCGCGACGGTCGGTCCGGGTGTCGGTCTTGGGCTGCGCACCGGGCCGGTCCGTACCGCCCTTACTGCCCGAGCCCTTGCCGCCCGCGGCCGGGCCGGAGCGGAAGGACGTGGGCACAGAACCTCCGGGTCCTCGCCCGGCCTGGCCGCCGGAGGAGCCGCGGCGGCTGGTGGGCCCGGGGGTCTGGCGGTTCTGCTGGCCCCACTCGGGCCCGGACTGGACCCGGCCGCCGCCCGTCGGGGCGGGCTTGGCGTCCTTCGCCTTGTCCCGGATCGCCTTCACGTGCTCGGCGCGGGCGGCGATCCAGGAGACGATGCCGGCGCTTCCGCGCACGGCGGCCAGCGAGATCGCGGACAGCGTCAGCATGCCGAGCGCGACCGCGTCGCGTGCCGGGGCCGCGCCGCCCGACGGCCCCGGCGCGGGGAGCGCCGGGGCGGCGGACGAGCCGGAAGCGGCCACTATCGGATCGGTGGAGGCGACGGCGGGCAGGGCCACCGGAAGCACCGCCGGGGCGGCCGGGCGGCGGTGGCGCAGTTGGGGGAAACCGGCCGCGGGTGCCGGTGCGGCCAGGGCCGGGGGCGCCGAGTTGAGCGCCGGCGCGGGGGTGCTGGGGGCCTGGCCGATGGGCGGGCGCAGGCCGATCCGGGGGTGCAGGGTGACCACGTTCGCGTCGTCGTCGCCGCTCAACTCGCCTTCCTCTCGTGTTGACAGTGAGTGATGGGTCTGGGAGCCTCGCGCGCGCGTGTCACGCGCGCGCCTTGGGGCCCCGTGATGAGCTCGCGGAGCCGGTGATGATGATGATTTCGGGGCCCGGCCCGCTCACCCTCCGTGCTGGTTGCACCAGGCGCTGAGGTCCTGCGCGAGGGAGTACCAGGCGCTGTCGTCGCCGTTCTTCTCGGCGGCGCGGGCGATCGCCTTGGCCTGGTCGACGACCACCTGGGCGAGTTCGCGGTTGCTCGTCGCGGCCTTCTGGCGGTCCGCGTAGAACGCGGTCAGGTTGGCCATCCGCTTGGCCGCCGCCTCCCGCGCGGCCTTGTCCGGGACGCGGGCGCTCACTGGCCGGTGCCCGTCTTGAACATGTCGAAGACCGGCGGGTGGGCGGGCTGCGCGGGCACGGCCGGCGACCCGCTCTGCCCGTCCTGCCCGTCCTGCCCGGCCGCGTCCTGGCCGGCGTGCTCGACCATCCGGCGCACCAGGTCGTTGACGTTTCCCGCCGAGCGGGCCGCCTGCGCGCCCTGCTCGGCCTTCTCCAGGGCCTTGGTCTCGGCCTTCTGCGCGCGGCGCTTGGGCAGCTCGACATAGACCGCGTGGTGGGTGGCGCGCAGCTTCGTGGCCAGGGTGATGATGGCCTGCGCGTGGCCCTCCATCTGGTGGAGCAGCCGGGCGGTCTTCCAGGCGTGGTAGCCGGCCTGGAGGCCGTTGTCGCCGGCGGGCGGGTTGAACCTCAACTCGCCCTGGAGGTCGTTGGCCAGGGCGCGGAAGTCGTCGCGGTGGTCGCGGAAGATGCCCTTGATCTGGTCGGTGTACATCTCCATGCCGCCGGGGGCGCGGAGCTGGTCGGCCTTCCAGCCGTACTCGTTGTCGTCGTCGTGGGCCACGGTGGCCGTCCTCTCACGCTGCGGGGAATGGGTTGTCGGGCGACCCGGGCTCCGGCCGGACGCACGGGTCGTAGGGTGGTGCTCGGCGCTTCGGCGCCTTCGGCGGTCACCAGGGCATTAGGCGTGCCCTGGTGGCCACCGGAGAGACCGACAGCCGTTCTGGTTGCTCTCTGTGACAGTCCGTCGGGGTCGGGTCGCGCCCCGCGTGCCTCGTGGGTGCGGTGAGGGCGGGCCCGGTCTCAGCCGGTCTGCTCGTAGCGCTCGCGGGCGCTCTCAAGGCGGCGCCAGGCGGTCGCCTGGCTCTTGCCGGTGACCTCCATCGCCTCCTCCAGTGAGACCTCGTTCTTGCCGCCCCGGCGGATCATGAGAGCGTGCAGTCCGGTGATCTCGGCCTCGATCGCGGCGTCGGAGCCGCCGGGGCGCTTGCGGGTTTCACCACCGCGCCGCACCAGTGCCGACCCGGTTCCGTTCTCACGGCCGCTTTCACGGTGCGAGCTGGCGTTATCACCGGCGGCCGGGCCGCTTTCAACGAGTCTCATCGGGCGTCCGTTCTCACCGGCGGCGCTTTCACGCGGGTCGGTTTCGTAGACGCTCGGCTCTCGCGCGTCGAACGGGTCGGGCGGTGAGAGCGGTGAAACCACCGCCGGGTGGTCGGTGAAACCGGCTGCGGTCGTCGTGGCGCTTTCACCGGCCACCGTGGCGGGGGTGCTTTCACCGCCGCCGTTCTCACCGGCTTCCCCGGTGTCCGTGATCTTGTGGAGGCGCCACATCACCCACGGGGCGATGGCGGCGACACCGACGATCAGCCACCACAGAGCGTGACCCTTGTCCGGGCCGCTCTTGACCACGCCGAACAGTCCGGCCGCCGCGAGGTGGTAGGCGGCATTGGCGAGGATCATCAGGATGATCGCGCCGGGCACGTCCTTGTGGCGGCGGAACGCCTGGACCACGTAGACGTCGATCGCCAGCGGCAGCGCCCATGCCACCCACGACGGCCAGCCGGCCAGCTTCGCCAGAGCGAACTCGCCGGAGGCGGTCAGGGTGACCGCCGCCGCCAGCGCGACCTTGGGCCCCCACTTGTCGGTGAAGTCCTCGCGCTTGCGCTGCTTGGCGATCAGCGCCTCGGCCTCCTCCGCCGCGGCCCGGCACACCTCCAGCCGGGCCTGCTCCGCAGTGTGCTGGCGGGCGCCGTCGGCCAGCACCTCGCGCACCCGCAGCTCGGCCTGCCCGATCGCCGACCGGGCCTCGGCCTCGGCGCCGGCCACGCGCTGCTTGGCCGCCTGCTCCGCCGTCGCCAGCACCCCGGCCGCCTGCGCCTCGGCCCGCGCCCTGACCTCGGCGACCGCCTCCTCGGCCTGCTCGCGTGCGTCTACCAGCACCTGGTCGGCCTGCGCCCGGCACTCCTCCGCCCGCGTCTCGGCGTCGGCGACCAGTTCCTCGCCTTTGTCGCGGGCCGCGTCCAGCACCCGCGCCGCGGTCTCCTCGGCCGCCTCGACCTCAGCGTGGGCCTTCTCCCGCAGCTCGGCCGTCTCGGCCTCCGCCTCGACGCGCATCCGGGCCGCCGTCTCGCGCCGCTGGTGGGCGTCGGCCTCGGCGACGGCCACGAGGTGCTCGGCGCGCTCCTTGGCCTCGGCGACCAGGTGCTCGGCGTGCTCGGCGACCTGCTCGGCCTCCGTGCGCGCCTGCTCCGCGCCCCGCTCGGCGTCAGCGACGATCTGCCGTGCCCGCTCGCGGCCGGCGGCCACGATGCGGTCGTACTCGGCCTCCGCCTCGGACTGCAGCTTCTCGGCGGCCTGGCGCCGGCGGGCCACCGTCTGCTCGGCCGCGGCGAGGTCGCCGTCGGCGATGACGCGGACCCGGGCCACCGTCTCCTCCGCGGCCTCGATCTGCTGATCGGTCAGCTTCTTGAGCCGGGCGACCGCCTGCTCGGCGCCGGTGCGCCGCCGAACGGCGTCGGCCAGCTCCTCGCGAGCGGCCGCCAGCCGGTCCTCCAGCTCGACAGCCGTGCTCCGCGCCCGCTGCTCGGCCTGGGCCAGGACGGTGCCGGCCTCGGCCCGCACCTCCTGGGCACGCTGCTCGGCGTCGGCCACCTTCTGGCGGGCCTCGGCGAGCAGCTGGTCGGCGTCGGCCCGCGCCGCGGTGCGCAGCTCGTCGGCGTCGGTGCGGGCGCTCTCCAGCAGGGTGTCGATCGCGTCCTGGTCGACGGCCGAGTCGGTGTCGCAGCGGGGGGCGGGCACGGTGTCGACGGCCGGGGCGGCGGCGGTCTTCGTCGGCATGGTGGGTTTGGCCGCGGGGGCGCGGCGGGTGGGGGTGCGGGTGCGGGCAGCCACGGCGGGCTCCTCCTCTATACAGGGTTCGCGGGGAACGCGGTCGGGCGGTGGCCGGCCGGGTCAGCTGACGGTGAGGTGGCCGCCGGTGACGCGGCGGGTGACGTCCAGGTGCCGGGCGCCGGTGAGCGTGGCGTGGCCGGACGTCAGGCCGATGGAGAAGCGGCCGCGGCTGGCCGGGGTCGCGGCGATGTGGGCGTGGCCGGAAGTCAGGGTGAGGCGGGCGTCGCCGCCGTCGTAGGCGTGCACGCCCACGTGGCCGGACGTCAGGGTCGCGTCCAGCCGCCGGGTGACGTGGGCGACCGTCACGCGGCCGGAGGTGAGGGTGAGCGCCAGGTCGCCGACCTCGTCGGCGACGAGGTGGCCGGAGGTGCCGGAGTAGTCGAGGGACTCCAGCGCGCCACTGGCCGTGGTGGTCGCCGTGCGGGTGGTCAGGCGGACCCAGGAGCCCGGCGGCAGGGCGACGGCGGTCTCGATCTCGGCGGGTGCGCCGGCGCCGAACCCGCCGGTGACGTCGACGCCGCCGATGATCACCCGGCCGCCGCCGACGGTGATGCCGCCCCCGGAGCCCGCCGTGCCAGAAGCCTCCGGGACGGTCACCGTGATCCGCTGACCGCTCTGCTCGATCCCGGTGCCGCGGACCGCCTCGGCGGCCGGGCCCGACTCGGCGTCGACGCGGACGGTGATGCCGGCCCGGACGGCCGCCTGGTCGACGCGGATGGTGATCCGGCCGGTGTACTGGGTCAGGTCGAGGACGGCCGGACCGGCGGGCGCGGTGTGGGTACGGATGGCCATGGGGGGTTCCCCTTCTCTTCGGGTCTGCGAACTGGCACGTCAGGGAACGGCGCCGCGCCCCGCACCCGGTGGACCGAGGCGGGGCGCGGCGCGGCGGCTAGCGGTTGAAGGTCTGGTGGACGTCACCGTTGGCGACGTAGTTGGCGCTCCCGTTGAAGGTGACGCTCCGGACGCTCTGGTCGACCGGGCCCGTGATCACCGGGCTGTTCACCTCACCGGCCTGGATGACCGTGCCGTTCACCGTGCCGTCGACGCGGTTCGTCGTCGTGGATCCGGACTTCGTGGCGTTGTTCATGAGGGCCTCCCTTGAGGTGGGACGGGTGGGCGGTGCGTCGGGCACCGTCGAACACCGCCGCGCCCGGCCCCGGTGCTGCGGGGGCGGGCGCGGCGGCGAACGACAACCAACCGACGCGGTCAGGCCGACGGGGCCAAGGCGGCGAGGCGCCGCAGCGCGGCGACCTGGTCCGGGTGCGCGGCCTCGCACAGGACGTGCCGCTGCTCCAGGAGCGCGCCGCCGGTGGCCGGCCGCTCCAGGACCGGGTCGGCCCAGCGCGCGACGTCGCGGGCGTCGAGCTCGTCCATGTAGGCGACGTGCTCGGCCTGGTCGGCCTCCTCGTAGTCGCGGTGCATCCGCTCCAGCCCGGCCTGCCAGGCGTCGTACTCCTCGGTCGTCCTCACGGGCGGTCCCCTCTCGTCTCGTCGCTGGGTGCTACTTCTGCTGGCCGGCCTTCTCGGCCTGCGCCCGCTGGTGCATCTCACGGGCCCGGCGCAGCAGCTCGTCCATCTGGCGCTGGGTCCAGGCCTGGTCCTCGGGGCTGCTCACTGGCCACCGCCGGGGGTGGGGGTGGGCGGGGTCGGGGGCGTGGGCGGGGTGGGGGTGCCGCCGCCGGCGTAGCTGTGGAGCAGGTGGGTGATGGTCACTTGGTGCTCCCCTGGCTGGCGGCCTGCTGCTGGCGGAGTTGGTCGGCCTGCTGGCGGGCCCGCTCGGCGGCCTCGGCGGCGACGCGGGCGGCGGCCATGTGGGCCTCGGTCTGGGCCTGAAGTGCGGCGATCCCGGGGTCGAGGTGCGACATCGGGTCAGCCGGCCAGGGGGAGGGAGTGGAGGGTGGCGATGGCGGCGGAGACGGTGACCGGCAGGGGCCGCACGACGCCGACGGGGGCGGGCTCGGTGTCGGCGAGGTCGTCCAGGTCGATGACGACCTCGCGGAGCGCCTGGGTGGCGGCCGCCGCCCGGGCGCTGACCCGGCGGACCCGGTCGCGCAGCAGGATCAGCAGGCCGTCCAGGCCGCGGGCGTCCTCGGGGTAGCGGCCGGCGGCGACGGCGTCCCACACGGCGTGGGCGAGGTCCTCGTCGAGGTCCGTCGCGGCCGGGCCGATGTCGGCGAGCTGCGCGGCGGCGGCCACGAGCAGCGCGGTGGAGTACCGGCCGTACAGGTCGTCGAAGTCGGCGGTGGTGGTCTCCGGGGTGTCGACGGGGAGTGCCATCATGGGGGTCACGGTCGTGTTCCTCTCGTCCTCAGCGGGGTGGGTGGTGCGACCGACTCGGCCCCGGGGATGCGCCCCCGGGGCCGTCTTGCTGCTCTGTGCTGCGTACGAGCAGCCACGGCCGCCGCCCACCCGTCGTGCTCGGGGTGGGCGGCGGCCGTGGCTGATCGTGCTGCTGGTCGTGGGTCAGGCAGCGGACCGCTGTGTGCCCACGTCTGCGAAGGCGATGCTGGTGGAGGCGCACCGCTGCGGGCGGGGGACCGGCTGGTAGCCCGCGGCGTCCACCGCACCGATGGCGAGCTCGGCGACGTCGGCCGCCTTTGAGGCGGAGGCGGTGGCGAGCCGGCCCGCCAGGTGCACCGCCGGCTGACTGGGGATTAGATCCACGAGGATCTTGGCGGTGTGGTCCAGGGCATCCAGGAGCTCGGTGAAGGAGAGGTCCTGGGCCGCCGCGAGCTCCGACGTGTGCAGCCACAGGTCGCCGCACAGGTCGTCGGCGGTGTCACTGGCGGTGCCCAGGTCGGCTTCGTCCAACAGCTCGAGGACCAGGTCCCGCAGAGCGGCCGAGTACCAGGCGTAGGCCTCGGCGAGCCGCGTGGCAGCGGGGGTTTCGGACATTGGTCTCCTCAGGTGGTCTCGCTGGGCAGGGTGCTGTGCGGGCAAGGCGACGGCCGCCGCCCACCCGGGATCGGGTCGGCGGCGGCCGTGGCAGTTCGTGCTGGCGGCGGGTCAGGCGGCGCGCTTGCGCACCGGGCTCGCCGCGAGCACCTCGTCTGCGTAGGGCGTCTGGGCGATCGACAGGGCCCCGACCGGCAGCGCCAGCGGGAAGATCGGGCCGCGCGCGCCGTGCAGCGGGATGCGGCGCAGGGCGTCCGAGATGAACACCGGCAGCAGCGCCTCGGCCCACTGCTCGGCGCGCTCGGCGGCGGTCGCTGCCGGGACGGCCGGGCGGGGCTGCGCCATGTGGAGGACCGCCGTGGGCTTCGGGGTCGGGATCTTCCGGAGCACCGTGGTCGGCCGGCGGGCGGCGACCTGGGTGGATCCCTCCTCGATCTGCCGCACCCAGTGCGCGATCGTGACGTCGATCTCGACGATCCGGCGGGCGGAGGGGCAGCGGGTGTCCCGCTGGCCGGCCTCCAGCTCGGCGCCGGACAGGTCGGTGGAGAAGTGGTCGCGGATTGTGCGGGTCTTGTCCTGGTCGCCCATGATCCGCTGCCAGGTCTCGCAGGACGGGCAGACCACGGTGGCGACCTCGTCCGGGCGCAGGTTGTAGTGGCTGGGAAGCAGGGTCGAGAGCTGCAGCGGGGGGAGTGCGGAGCGGCGCTTGGTGCGGGTGCGAGCGGGCATCGGGGCCTCCTGGCAGGGAGAAGGGGAGTCCGGGCAGCGGGGTTGCTGCTCTCTCCGCCCGCCAGGCCCGGCTCGATCGGCCGGCGTCCTGGCGGACAGGCAGCGCAGCACGCTGCTCAAAGTCGTTCGGTGTTGCTATGTAGGCGTCCGACGTGAGGGAGCTAAGGGCTCGACCCCTTGTCACCGAGGTGACCGCCACCGCCCGGGGGCGGGTGGCAACCGTTGTTTTGCTCCGCCGCGAAACGGCGATGTCGCTCGATTCGGTCTCCCGAACCTCGTGCTTTACCAAGTTACGTAGGATAGCTATGCTGTGTCAAGTAAGCAGCTACAGCTACCTAGCTAAGAAGGTGCTCTACCATGAAGGTCATGACTCAGCCGATGCAGCCCTACATGCGAATCGTCGAGGCCGTGAAGTCCGACATCCGGTCGGGCAAGCTGGCCACCGACGCGAAGCTGCCCAGCACTCGCGAGCTCGCCGAGACGTTCGACGTAGCAACAGGAACCGTCCAGCGAGCGCTGTCACAGCTGAAAACCGACAGCTGGGTGTACTCGCACCAGGGGCTCGGGTCGTTCGTGCGAGGGATCCCCGTCGAGGACTCAGGCTCCCTGGAGATTGCCAGAC
The DNA here is from genome assembly GCF_042752535.1 of Kitasatospora sp. NPDC059327. Taxonomy (NCBI): domain Bacteria; kingdom Bacillati; phylum Actinomycetota; class Actinomycetes; order Kitasatosporales; family Streptomycetaceae; genus Kitasatospora; species Kitasatospora sp. NPDC059327. The sequence continues at coordinate 28,533 of NZ_JBHYYB010000071.1, forward strand.
TGGCAGAGCAGCTTGCTCAGCTGGAACAGCGCGTTGCTGCGCTGGAGGACAACTGCGCTCAACAGCGCTGACGGTTAGGACGAGCACTAGCGATCACCTCCACACCCCTGGCTGCTTGTGATCCATCCAAGGCCAAGTTGCGTGAGGTGAGAATCACGTAGAGCTACAGCAGCTTCTCAATGTGATTCAACATCTGGCTACACATGGATTTCGACGGGCCGCCCATAGGCTCCGAGGCGTGGCGATGACAGAAGTGGTGGGGGACATGGCAAAGAAGTCTGAGCACCCCGGCTGGAAGCCGTACAAGCTACGTGACCAGCGGGAGGCACACGGTCTGACCCAAGAGCAGGCCGGTGAGGAACTGCGCAAGGTCGCGGCGCGGGCCAAGCTCAGGGGCGTGCCGGCGGGGAACCCGCAGACCATCAGCCAGCATGAGCTGGGCGAGGTGTATCCGGGGCCCCACTACCGGCGGGCCTACGTGCTGCTCTACGGTGCCACCGACGTGCAGCTCGGTTTCCGTGACCCGTTGCCAGGCGAGCAGGAGGCGGCGTTCTCGCTGACCCCGATGGAGCACACGCACAACGGTGGCCATGTCCTCGCGGTGGAGCGGGCGCTGACGCACATGGCTCCCGGCGCTGCCGGCGTCGACGCCGTCGGCTTCCAGCAGCGGGTGATGGACGCCTGGAAGCGGAGGCACACGGGCGGCGATTCGAACTCGCCGACGCTGGTGCTGGTCGGCGGGTACGCCGGGACGGGGAAGACCGAACTCGCGAGGTTCCTGTCCGAGCTGACCGGATGGCCGCTGCTGGACAAAGACCCGATGTCGAGGGCACTGGTGGAGGCCCTGCTCGTGGAGCTGGGATCGGAGCCGAACGACCGGCAGTCGGAATTGTACCGGTCCCGGGTCCGGCCGCTCGAGTACGAGTGCCTACTGAAGGCCGCCTACGCCAACGTCGACTGCGGGATCAGCACGGTGCTGACCGCACCGTTCATCGCCGAGATGGTCGATGAGGCATGGATGCGGCGGCTGGAGAACCGGTGTGCGGCGCGCGGGGTGACCGTCGCTCCTGTCTGGGTGCAGTGCGACGCCGACTCAATGCGGGAGTACATCGGTCAGCGGTCGGCCGCCCGGGACACCTGGAAGCTCCAGAACTGGTCCGACTACATGGCTGGCCTCGACATGGAGCTGCGTCCGGTCGTGCCGCACCTGGTTGTGGACAACCGGTATGGCACTGCGGTCTCCCTCGCGGACCGGGCGCGCCTGGCGCTAGGGATGGTGGGCTAGTGGACAGCCAGGCCAACCGTTTGGGCGTCCTTCTGTTCGGTCCGCCAGCCTCCGGCAAGGACACCGTGACCGCAACGCTGACACAGCAGGACCAGCGCTACCGCCAGTTCGAGCGCCTCAAGGTGGGTACGGGCAGAACTGCTGGCTACCGGATGGGCGACCCCGAGTTGCTCGAGGAGCTGCGGGCGTCGGGTGCGGTCGTGTACGAGAACTCGCGCTACGACAGCGTGTACGTGACGGACCGGCCTGGCCTGGACGAGGCGTTCGCGCACAGCGTGCCGGTGATGCACCTGGGTCAGATCGACGGGGTGCGGGCGGTGCACGACGGCTACCCGGCCCAGTGGCTGACCGTCCTGCTGTGGTCTCCTCGGGAGGTGACCGAGGCGCGATCAACCGGACGGGGCGATGCGGACACTCCGGCGCGGCTGGCCGCGTGGGACGCGACCCGGGCCGACCTCGACGACAACCCCGACTTCCGCTTCGACCTGACCATCCGCACCGACGAGGTCGGGCCCGAGGCCGCCGCCGAGCAGATCCGCCAGGCACTCGCCGCATCGCGCAGCGACGGCGACCTGGTGCTGGTCGACTTCGACGACACCCTGATCGACCGTCTCGCCGCAGTGACGGCCTGGGTGACTGGGTACTGCACGGAGCACTGTCTGGGGCCGGCGGTCGAGCAGCGGATGCTTGAGGCCATGCGGGTCCGGGCGGACCTCGACGTGATCGAGGCCCTGTGCGTCGAGCTAGGCCTCCCGGACTCGCCGAGCGAGCTCTGGTCGCGGTACGAGCCGGAGCTCGCCGCTCTGGTAGCACCGTTCCCCGGCGTGCTCGAGGCGCTGACCGCTGTACGCGAGGCCGGCCACCATGTCGTCGTCGTCACCAACGGCGGCGCCCAGATTCAGCGAGCCAAACTCGCGGCCTCCGGCATCGCCGACGTGGTCGACGCCATCTGCATCTCCGGAGAGACCGGCATCCGGAAACCAGCACGCGGAGCCTTCGAGATCGCCGCCGCCAGCGTCGGACGAGACCTTCTCCAAGGCGGGTGGATGATCGGAGACAACGCCGACCTCGACGTCGCCGGCGGCCGGGCTGCCGGACTGCGCACCATCTGGATCTCGCACGGCCGGGTCTGGCCGGGCGGCGTGAAGCCGGACGTCGTCGCCTCCACTGCGGTTGAGGCTCTCAGGCACGTAGGAGGTTCGCGGTGACGGAGACCCAGCCCGTACTCGCTGTGCTGCATCCGGGCAGCATGGGCGCTGCCGTCGCAGCTTGTGCCCTCACGAATAGCAGCCGGGTCCTGTGGTGCCCGCGGGGGCGCAGCGATACAACTACGGGCAGGGCGAAGCGGTTCGGCCTGACCTCGGTACCGACGCTGGACGAGCTGGTGGCGCAGGCGGACGTAGTGCTCAGCCTGTGTCCGTCGGCCGCAGCCGAGGGTGTCGCGCAGGAGGTGGCGCGGCTCGGTTTCACCGGCCTGTACGTGGAGGCGAACGCGATCAGTCCACAGCGGGCGGTCCGGATCGCGGAGCGGCTGGGCAGGACGGCACGCGCGGTGGTCGACGGCGCGGTGGTCGGCTCTCCGCCAGTCGGTGCGAAGCGGCCCCGGCTGTACCTCTCCGGGCCGGCGGAAGAGGTCGGGCTGGTCGAGCGACTCTTCTCCGGCACCGCGGTGTCGACCCACATACTGGGCCAGGAGGTCGGGCAGGCCAGCGCGCTGAAGGTGTCCTACACGGCGTTCCAGAAGGCATCCCGAGTGCTGGCCGCGCTCTCCTACGGCCTCGCACGGGAGCACGGTGTCGACCAGGCACTGCTCGATGTCGCCGCTCAGCGGGCCAGCTCGTACCTGATCGAGACGGACTACATCGGCAAGACCGCCGCCAGGGCCTGGCGGTGGGGCCCCGAGCTGGAAGAAGCCGCAGACACGATGGCCGCCGCCGGCCTCCCGGATGACCTACTTCGCTCGGCAGCGTCCACGCTCAACCGGTGGGACGCCGCCAAGGACACCAAGTTGTCGGCAAACCAGGCGCTGAACGAGCTGCTCCGCGCAGAGGCCCGGTTGTCCAGCCGACACGCCGAGCCTGAATGGCCCGAGGACCCTGGGAGGCGAATAGGCTAAGCCGGGTCGTCCACACGGGCGTCACCTAGTCCAGAAAACGCGAAAGCGGCCCCGTATCCGCCAAGATTTGGGCCGCTTGCGCTTCCGTATTCAGCCCCTGCCTGGAGTCTCACCTGAGAGTTCAGGAGAGGGCCCAGCGCGGCCGTTGTTGGTCTGACGGTACCAGGCTTCCCCAGTTCGGTGCGAGAGACACCCGTCTCACTCATCCGAACTCGTGGGCAACGTCTGGTACTGGCGGTGGCAACGGCGGAGAGGTAGCAACCCCGTTGCACAGCACCGTCACTCTGCGGAGCAGCCGTGTCACTCCGGCCCGTCCCGCAGCCCCCCCTACTGGCGTGAGCATCCACCAGCCCGGCCCGCCCCAGAAGGCCGACCGCTCCGCTCCACCCCGCACGTCCTCGCCCGCCGACCAGGCCGGGCTGCTCCTGGCGGTCTCCGCCGCCGGATCGGCGGTGGCGGAGTGAGCAGCAGCTTCGCTGCGGAGAAGTTGGAGGGTTCGCAGGAGGTCATGTTCCGTGGCCCGCTGTCGGACTACTGGTCGTACAGCCAGGTCCGGGACTACGTGCTGGTGTATCCGGGCCTGGGGCACTCGATGCTGCGCCTGTACCTGTTGCTGCGAGCGATGATCCACGAGTCGAAGAAGAACCTGCCCGGCTCGGGCCTGCGCCGCATGTCGATCGACCAGCTGTGCTGGCTGATGCCCGGGCCGAACGACAAGCCGATCAGTATCTCGACCATGTACCAGCTCCTGGCCGGCCTGGAGGAGCTGGAGCTGGTGATCCCGGACGGCGAGAACCTGGAGACCCGGGTGGAGCTGAAGCCGGGTGAGAAGAAGCTGAGCAGCAAGGAGAAGGCGGCCCGGGGCCTCCTGCGCGGCTATGTCGTCCAGGATCTCCCGCCGACCTCCTACACCGGGTGGCGCAATGTCTGGGACAAGCTCGACGCCTACCAGCCGGACTGGCGGGAGAACCCGCCGCTGCCGCCTACCCACGTCACCGAGTTCGGCGAGCCGGACGCGCGCGGCCGCCGGGTCGATTGCGTGCGCCAGACCTCCGCAGCTGCGGCCGGCGGGGCTCCGGAGGCCGACCGGGAGGTGTTCCAGAAAACTGGAACAGCCGCCGAGGGCCTCTCCGCAGCCCCCCAGTTCCAGAAAACTGGCCCGGAGTTCCAGAAAACTGGCCCGTTGGGCCAGAAAACTGGATCAGATCTCTCGCTGACCAGCGAGAACGCGCCCCCCAAAGAAGCCCCCCTAAGAAGTTCTTCTCTCTCCTCCGGCGCTTCCGTCCCATCGGCCCCGCCTGCGGGGTCTGAGACCGGGGCGGAGAGAGAGAAGTCGGCTGCGCCGAAGGACACCCAAGCTGCTGCCCCGCCCGCGGCGTCGGACGCTCGGGAGATCGGTGACGCCTGGGCCCAGGCCCGGGCGAGGGCCGGCCGTTCGGTGCCGCCGCGGGGCGCGGCGGCGGTCGCCCGGTCGGCTTCCGTGCTGCTAGCGGAGGGGGAGACGTTCGAGCTCCTGGTCGCGGCCGCCGCCGACATGGGCCGCCAGGAGCGGGTGCTGACCAGGCTCGACCAGCACCTGGAGCACTACCAGCCGCCCGTCGCGGCCGCGGTGCCCGCGCCCCGGGCCGCCGAGCCGTCGTCGTTCTGCGGTGAGTGCGACCTCGGATGGATCGACCAGCCGGTGCCCGGCGATCCGCACGGCCGGACCCGGACGGCGAAGTGCCCGTGCACCCGCGCCGGCCACTCGACCGCGGCCTGACCACCCCGAACAAAGCGGCGTCCCGGGAGCCATTGGACCGGACCCGGGACGCCGCGCGACCTCGAAGCAGGAGATCACCGTGAGCGTACCCCCGCAGCACCTGGCCGATGAGGCCCCGTTCCTCGACACTCCGCCCTTCGACGACGACCCGAGCCCCGACGACAGGCCGGTGCCCGCGCGACGCCGTGCCGGCGGCCGGGACGGCGAGATGCCGGCGACGTTCGAGCGCGTGCCCCCGCAGGACCTCGGCGCCGAGCAGTCCGTGCTGGGCGGCATGCTGCTGTCCAAGGACGCGATCACCGACGTCACCGACGTGCTCCAAGCCGCCGACTACTACCGGCCCGCGCACGAGCTCGTCCACCTGGCGATCCTCGACCTGTACGGCCGGGGCGAGCCGGCCGACCCGATCACGGTGGCCGGCGAGCTGACCAAGCGCGGCGAACTCGTCCGGGTCGGCGGCCCCGGCTACCTGCACACGCTGGTCAACTCGGTGCCCACCGCGGCGAACGCCGGCTACTACGCCGCGATCGTCCACGAGCGGGCCGTCCTGCGCCGGCTGGTCGAGTCCGGCCAGCGCATCGCCGGCATGGGCTACGCCGCCGAGGGCGACATCGGCGAGATCGTGGACGCCGCGCAGGCCGAGATCATGGGCATCCACTCCGGCATCGAGGCCGAGGCCTCGACCACGAAGACGTGGTCCCAGATGGTGGAGGAGGAACTCCTCGCCGAGGAGGCCGGCCCGGCGCCGTTCCTGCCCCTGCCCTACATCGACCTGGAGGCCGGACTCCAGATCGAGGGCGGCGACCTGGTCGTCATCGGCGGCCGGCCCGCCATGGGCAAGTCCGTGATGCTCGTCGACATCGCCCGCCACCTCGCCATCGGCCACGGCATCAGGACCCTGCTCTACTCCCTGGAGATGACCCACCGCCAGGTCGTCCAGCGCATGATCGCCGCCGAGGCCCGGATCGCCCTCCACCACATCCGCAACCGCGAGATGACCGACGACGACCGCGCCCGGCGCCTCAAGACCATCGCCCGCATCGGCGAGCCCCCGCTCCTGGTCGACACCGCCGAGGAGGTCAACGTCGCCCGGCTGCGCTCCCGACTGCGCGGCCTCCAGTCCAGCGGCGAGCTGCCCGGCGCGCTCCTGGTCGACTACCTCCAACTGCTGGGCACCGAGGGCGGCAAGGGCACCAACCGAACGAACGACGTGGACGAGCTCGCCCGCGGCCTGAAGATGATCGCCAAGCAGTTCGAGATCCCGGTGATCGTCGCCGCCCAGATCGGCCGTTCCTCCGAGCAGCGCCAGGACAAGGTTCCCACCATGGCCGACCTGCGCGAGTCCGGCGGTATCGAGGCCAACGCCTCCGGGATCGTCCTGCTCCATCGCCCCGACTACTACGAGAAGGAATCCCCTCGCGCCGGCGAGGCCGACGCCATCGTCGCCAAGAACCGGATGGGCTCGACGTTCACCGCCACCCTCGCGTTCCAGGGCCATTACTCCCGCTTCGTCGACATGACCCGCGACATGACCTGATCGTTGAACAGGCCACGAAGGGTCCTGGGCGCCCTCCGGGGTGCCTGAGCCCCACTCAGGGCCCTGTTGTAGGCCCAATGCTGCCGCACGGACTGCCGGCCGCCGCGGACAACCGGTGGGGGTGAAAGAAGGCCGGTTCATTCCCACCCTCGGCCGCCGGCCCGGCAGGATGGCGGGCGTCAATTGCGACCGGTGAAGGGAACGTTCATGAGTGATGCCACCGCAGAGCGGGGCTGGCGGCCGCTGCTGGAAGAGCTGGGCGAGACCTTCAACGGCTGCACTCTCGACGACGTCACCGAGTCGGTCGGGATGCGCCCGGAAGCCGCCGCCTGGCTCGCCGCCGAGGCCGTGACCAGCACCGAAGAGCTCGCCAAGGCGCTGACCTCCGGCTGGTCCCTCCACACCACCGAGCAGGCCGGCGCCGTTGCCGCTGCCCTCCTCGCCGTCGAGCACCACGTTGCCCAGGCGAAGCGCAACCTGCTGGGCGTACTCGACGCCATGGAAGGCCGCGGCGATACCGTCGAACTCGAACGCGCCTACGACGATCCGGACGCGCCCCCGGCCATCGCCGTAGACCTGTTCAAGCTGGCGCCATCCCCCCAGGCCGCCGACCACCTGTTCGCCAAGGTCGCCGCAGTGCCGATGCGGTTCCGGATGCCCGAGACGTTCGTCGAAGCCCTGCAACAGATCGCCAGCCACCTTCCCGACCTCGTGGTCCCGGGCAGCACGATCGACGTCCACGAGGACGCCGACGATCCGCAGCACCAGGCATACATCGAGCTCCACCACAACGGGCATGCCTGGCGGCTCGGCTTCTACGCCGAGGAGTGGTTCCTCGACAACTACCCAGCCGAGCCCACCACCCTGCTGCAGATGGGATACATCCCGCTGGTGGCCGCGCACCCCGCCAAACTGGCCGAAGCATTCCGAGCAGCGCTGCTCAACCCCGACCCGGCGTAGCACCACCCCATGCCCAACGAGGAAACGACGTGCACGCCAACCTGAACCTCGGTGACCACTTCATCCGCGACATCTGCGTGCAGGGCGGACACCTGGGCCAGGACTGCCCCCCAGGGCGAGAGCGCCTGCCCGGATGGGGAGCACTCGTCGAGGTACCCGCCGTCCTAGAGCTTCTGGACCTGGTCGCGGCCGGCCATCTGGACGCCGCCCGCGCACGCCGGCTGCTCGCCCAACTCGGCGAACGCACCCTCCGGGCGCTCGACCCGCACGGCTGCAGCATCAAGGGCTGTGTCGACGGCAACCGCTGCCGGGGCGAGTTCGAAGAGGGCCGCCTGCGGGAGGTCCTGCGCCGAGAACGCGTCGACGCGGCCCTCGCCACCGAGCCGACAGCCGCCGGCCGGCCGGCCACCCACCCCTGCCAGCCGTGCGGCGACTGCGCGCGCTGCTCCTGCTTCGACGGCGACATCGGCATGTGCCAGCAGTGCCGCCTGACCCGCAGCGCCAGAGCCCACGCACAACAGGACCTCTCACGCTGGAACGCCGGCCTGGCCGCCGGCAAGACCTACGCCCGCACCGAACGCCGCCTCCACCGCTGGAACTGCCCCACCCTGGGCACCCCCGAAGACCGCCTCGCCGACTTCGAAGCACTCCTGCAAGCCAACCGCGGCCGCGCCGACTGGACATCCCTGCCCGACCTGCACAGCGCGGACGAACTACGCCGCCAGGGCAACCAGACCCAGCGCTGCGCCACCTGTGGGCCGGACCCGCTGTAGTACCCGCACACCTGATCACCGGGCCAGGCGTCCATGCCCGGCCCGAAAACCGCGGAAGGGAACGAGATGAACAGCAACAGGTCATGGTCGTCCTACTGGCAGAGCTACGAGAAGCGGACGCCCCGGACCGTCCTGGGTGACCTTGCCAACGAGGTCCGCTGCTACGCGGGCGGCCGGACCCAGGACCCGGACGACGCGATCTCACTGGCCATCACCGGCACCGAGGCGACCCGGGCAGCGGTGGACGCCCTCGACCACGAGTGGGCCCTCTACACCCCGGAGCAGGCCGCTGTTTTCGCCTCGGCGCTGTTTGCCCAGGTCGACGCCGCCGGCATCGCCCTCCAACGCCTGCGTTCCGTCCTCGCGCAGATCGAGGGGCGGGGCGACTGCGCGCCGGCCGACCGGGTCCACGAGCTCATCAAGGCCGCCGCCGACCAGGTGCTGGCCGTGGCGCCCTCCCACGCCGTCCTGGTCGGCGAACTGGCGGCGCTGCCGACCACCCTCACCCTGCCGTCCGGCCCGCACGACACGATCGCCGCGGTCGCCGACATCCTGGGCGCGAAGCTCAACCAGCGCCACGCGCCCGGCGAACAGGGCGACGACGAGAGCGGCTGTGGATGCAGCATCGACCTGGACCGGGATGGGGAGCCCTGGGTGTTCGCCCGGGGTGACTCCCGCTGGTACCTGCTGGCGATCAACGACGGCGTACCCCAGCCTGACGGCACCGTCCACTACACCGGCAGCGCCGATCTCGACCTCTCCGACCCCCGCGCCCACCCCGGACATCTCGCCGCCGAACTGCGTGCCCTCCTGTAGGACGACTTCGCCGGCCCGCCCTTGACGGTGGGCCGGCGAAGTCGTAGGCGGGCGGCAGAAGCGACGACTGGATCACCGGTCGGCGGTCGCCAACGGCTACGGGGCGGTGGTCGCCAGGGGGTCGTCGATCAGGACCTCGGGCGCCGGATCGCTGGCGGCGCGGGCGTTCTGCGGGTCGCCCAGCGCGCGGGGCGGTGATGCCTCTGTTTGACTGGGGACGGATCTTCCCCGGCCCGAGAGGGAGCGCACCCCATGCCCATGGCCACTTCCGCCGCCGTGGCCTCCGCGCTTTTGACCGCGCTCCTGTTCATCCCGGCGTCCCCATCGACCGCCGTGCCGGCCGGTGGGGACGGCCGACCGGAGCACGCGCGCACGCGAGCCGCGATGGAGCGCGCGGTACGCGATGGTGCGCCCGGGGTCCTCGTCACCGTGGCCGACGGCGAAGACCGATGGGTGGAAACGACAGGGGTCGCGGACCGCCGGACGGGACGCCCGCCCCATCCGGCGGACCACTTCCGGGTGGGCAGCATCACCAAGACGTTCACAGCCGTGCTCGTGCTCCAGCTGGAGGCGGAGGGGCGGCTCGGCATCGATGACACCGTGGAGAAGTGGCTGCCGGGCATGGTCCGGGGCCACGGCCACGACGGCCGTCGCATCACCGTCCGGCAGCTGTTGAACCACACCAGCGGCGTGTACAACTACCTCAACGACCCCGCATTGCACCAGATCGGGCCGATCTGGCTCAAGCACCTGCACGACACGTGGACACCCGAGGAGCTCCTGGCCGTCGCGATGTCAAAGCCTCCCGCCGCCGCCCCCGGCGAGAGGTTCGTGTACTCCAACACCAACTACCTTCTGGCCGCGATGATCGTGGAGCGGATCACCGCCAACTCCTACGAGAACGAGCTACGCCGGCGCATCATCGACCCGCTCCACCTACGGGGCACCAGCTCGCCGGGAACCCGCGAGACGCTGCCCCGGCCGGCCGGCCGGGCCTACTCCACCGCCCAGGTCCAAATGCCCCCGCCGGGCGTCGACGTCACGGATTTCAACCCCTCGGCGATCCGCGCCAGTGGCGAGATCATCAGCACGGCTGACGACCTCGACCGCTTCTACCGTGCCCTGCTCGCCGGCTGGCTGTTGCCTCAGGCGCAGCTTCGGGAGATGACCACCACCGTGCCCGCCGGAAGCGAGGACCAGGGCCTCGGCATTGCCCGCATGACCACCTCCTGCGGGATCGAGCTCTGGGGATACCGCGGCGGCGGCTACGGATTCGAAGCCCTCACGGTCTCCACCCGCAGCACCCGCCACCGGATGACCGTCTACTTCAACACCGACCGCCTCGCGCTCCAGGGCGCGGCGGCCCGTGACCTGGCCGACGCGGAGTTCTGCCGGCACTCATGACCCGGGGCGGGGCACGCGGCGGGAGAGCGAGAGGCCGGGGCCGGCGGGACTTCGCCATCGCGAGTGGACTGCGGCGGAGATCACCCGGATCGGAACCGGCGATGCCCGCAATGACGCTGCCTTGGTGGACGTCGTGACTGAGTACCACTGGTGGCGCGACGAGGGCTGAGCGGGACGGCCAGACTCAGTGGAAGGCCTCACTGGGGCCGTCGACCGGTCAGTTGTTCCCAGCGGTCCTGCGCGACGGCCAGCTCGCGCCGTGCCCGCGGGATACGGGTATCCGCGTTCAGACGGGCTGTCACTTCCCTCAGCCGTTCTTCGGCGCGCTCGCGTTCACTCGTGTCAGCGATGGCGAGCTGAAGTTCGGCTTCGGCCTGGGGGATGAGGGCCTTTCGCTGCGCCTTCGCGGTCTTGGCTTCGGCGATGGCGTTGTGGACCTGGACGGCGAACGCCCTCGCTTCTGCCTCGGGTGTCTCCTTGAGAGAGATGGTGAGCAGCTCTCGTCGGCCGTCGGGCAGCGTCAGGTAGATGTGCGCGGCCGAGCGCGAGTACTGGTCGTCGATCGCGAGCGCCTGAAGGGGGTGGGCGTTGATACCGCCGTCCGTCGTGACTTTGAGTACGTGGTCGTACAGGTACAGGCGGTCGGCAAGAGAACCGCGCGGTGCGCCGCGGCCGGGATCTCGGAGCCGGGCGAGGTGCTGTTCGGCTTCCCGGACCCGGCTCTCGTGGTTGTAGGCCGCGGTTTCGACGGCGGAGCGCGCGCTGGTTCGCTCGCCTTCCACACTCTGCTGCAGTCGGCGCAGCTTCTTGCGGGCCACCCGCAGGTCACCGCGGTCCTTGCTGAAGTGGGGATCGAAGGTGTGACGCCAGGTGCCCGGGTACTGGCTCATCCGCCACACCACGGTGCCCGTGAGTACCAGCAGCGCCAGCACTACCCAGCCCGTCGTTCCCATCAGTTCCCCTTTCATGCGTCTCCCGGCCGTGTCAGGCCTGAGTGGTGGTTACGACTTGCCGGCTCCACGGTCATTGGGTCGCCTGGACAGCGATACCGACGAGTTGGAGAATTGCCTGTCCCCAGGCCGTGGTGGCGATCAGGACGCCGAACACAACCGCGGTAAAGACGGTGAACCCCTCGTCGGCGCGGCTGCGGGAATGGGTGGGGCGCCGGAGCCGGACGAAGATAATGATCGCGAGGAACACCGACGCGCTGATCGTGTACTGCACTGCCCACCCGACCTAGGTTGACTCTGTGTTAGGGACCCGTCACCAGGGGTCCGATATCGTCGGGGCGAGCATGCCAGAGCGGCTCCGCCGTCCGGGGCAGGTTTCGTAAATCCGATGGCACAACGGGTCGCGCCAGCAGCCAGGCCCTCGCCGAACGCCGCGCCCGCCACGACAAGGCCCTCCGCGCTGCGCCCGACCCGACCGCCGATGGCCCTAAGCGGTGCCGCGTGACCAGGACCGGTATGGCCTCGGTGTTCGTCACCTGGATCATCTCCGGACCCTGACCGCTGGTGACAGCGCCCGAGAACATGGCCGGCCCCTCACGATTGAATCGCGAGGGGCCGGCCATCAGCGTACGCACACCTTCCAGCCACAATCGGCGATCGGCTCTCCGACAGCCCTTGAGCCCGCGATCCTGGAGGCCAGCTTGGGAGGGGAGAGATGGACTTCGAGTACGACTGCTGGTCTTGCGACGCGACCAACACGGTGTACGGCGAGCCGCTGGGCTTCTTCAGCGTCCACAGCTACAGGCTGCCGTCCGAGTGGACCTGCTATTGGTGCGAGGCGATCAACATCACCCCTGACGACTGACCGCCCCTCAGCTACACCCCGACGACTGGACGAACCGCAGGTGCAGCGACGTGACTAAGAACGCCGGAATCCGGCCCTCGGTCCAAGCGCCTCGACGGCGGCCGCAGAGCCGAGATGATCCGGGTGATGGCGTAGCAGCGGAAGGCCGGCAGCTCGCCGGTGACGATGCCGGTGCTTCGGCGTCACGAGTTCGACCGTTCTCGGTGTACGGGACGCGCACGATGAATAGGCTGGGCTGTCCGAGCAAGAAGATCGCCGTATGGGAGACGCGTGGAATTCGACGGGACGGAGCTTTCCGAGGCGATCGCAGCGGTTCGGGCCGGGCTGATCACTGCGCAGCGCAGCGGGGCGGACTCGGAGATGCGGTTCACGGTGAAGGATGTCGTGGTGGACCTGGGGCTGGAGCTGAGGCGGGTCGGCGGTGCCAGTGGCGGGGTCAAGGCGTTCGTCTTCTCCAGCGAGGCACGGGGGGAGCAGTCGAGCGGGCGGACGCATCGGCTGACTGTCACGCTCGGGGTCGTCGGCGGCGATGAGGTGCCGATCAGCAGCCTCGGTGAGGTCGGAGCGGCTCCGGGCGGGTACTCCCTGCGATAGCGGGTCACCGGTGTACTGGGAACGGGCCGTGTCCGTGGAGTGCGCGGGCCGGACGGGAGCCGGGTGCGTGGTCGCCCCCGGCCTGGTCCTGACAGCCCTTCACGTCGTCGCGCCCGCAGGGCGAGGTCAGGCGTTCGGCCCGTGCAGGGTCGGGTTGATCGGTACTCCGGCGCGTGCCGAGGCCGAGGTGGCCTGGTGCCTGGAGGACGCCGCGCTGCTGCGGTTTCGGCCCACTGATCTGCCCCGCGAGTTCGCGCCGGTCCGGTGGGGCGAACTCGTGTGCGTCAGTCCGTCACAGCCGGCACGCTGCGTCGCCGTCGGCCTGCCCGTCGCGGCCGAACGCCGACAGCGCGACGGGGCGACGGACGCCGTGCGCCGCTGGCGTGAACCCGAGGCGGTGGAGGGGCACATCAACGTGGTTGACACGGGCGGCCGCCTCTACAGCCTCCAGGCCGACACCGCGGTCCCCACCGGTGAACCCGAACCCGGTACCTCTCCGTGGGCGGGTATGTCCGGTGCCGGGGTGTTCCACGAAGACCTGCTCGTGGCAATGGTGCAGCAAGCCGTGCCTGGGCGGGGCAACGCCCGTCTGGAGGCCGTTCCCGCCCGTCGGCTCCTGGACGACCGGGGGTTCTGCGACATCGTGGAACAGGCCGGCGGGACGCGTCCCCAGCTGGAACCCGCCGACCTGCATGCCCTCTTCGAAAGCGCGCCCCAGCCGGTGGCGGCGGCCTCCTACCTTCTCGCCGCCCGCTCCGAGACCGTCGAATTCACCGGCATGGACACGGAGATGCAGCTCCTTAGCGACTGGTGCCGCGGCCCCGGGGCGGTCGATGTCGCCGTCGTCAGAGGCCCTGGCGGAGTCGGCAAGACACGTCTGGCTGTGGAACTGGCCCGCCGCATGTCCGACCGCAGGCCACAGGCCGAAGCAACTGCCGACACCGCGAACTTCCCATGGTCCGCAGGGTTCCTCGACCCCGACACCACACCCCGTCAGGCCTACCGGATGCTGTGCCATCTGATTCGTCCGGCCCTGATCGTCATCGACTACGCCGAGTACCGCCTCGACCAGGTCGCGGTGCTGCTGGAAGCTCTGGCCAACCACCGCGCCCCCGGGCACCGCGTCCGCGTCCTGTTGGTCGCCCGCTCCACCCAGGGGTGGTGGCCGAAGCTTCGCGCCAGGTATCCCGCAGCAGTCGGCAACACCGAGATCGTCCTCACCCCCGACAACCTGATGCGCCAGGTCGACGAGGACCGGGTGCGTGAGCAGGCCCGGATCGCCTTCGCCCGGCGCATCGCCGCCCTGCAGTGGTCGGGGGTGTCCGACGACTGGCTTTGTTCACGACTCGTGAAGTCAGTTGTTCACGGGTTTGGGAGGCGTCTGCAGACCGGACGACTCGATGTTCACAAGAACGGGAGTCACCTGCCGACGCCCGGCAACGGCGCGTCGGTGGCTGCCGCCTGCGCCCGTAGCCAGCGCTTTTGCCCCGTGCCCCGAGCGGGCGGTAGTCGGCGTCCGGCCGGCCACCACCGAGGTGCTGCCCTTTCTCGTGAACATCCGGACTGGGCGCTGCCGCCCGAACTGCTGTCGAAACGCTGCTCTGTGACGTGAACAGAGCCAGACGACTGGAACGCCAAGGAGTTCCTCGACCACAGCATCGACCGTATCCTCGACCAAATGCCGCCGCGGGAAAGACCTGCCGAGGACGGTCCGACCGTGGTCCTGTCCGTGCACATCGAGAGCCTCGCCGGGGTCCTGGTCGACCATCCGCTCAGCGACAACCTCGACCCGTGCGAAGTGCTGCTCTACCACGAGGAGAAGTACTGGGATCGGGCCTCTGCCGCAGTCCTTCAGCAACCTCTCGATCTGGACTACCGCAAGACGCTCGTCGCGGTACAGCAGATGGTCGGCGCGACCGACCAGAAGGAAGCCGACGCGGCGATCCGGACGGCATGGGCAGCCCACTACGGCAGTGGCCCCACCGCTCCGCCTCTGACCGCCGACGGGCTGAGCGCGCAGCGCCGCTTCCTCACAACGGTCTACCCACCCGCTGGCCACACCTACTGGGGCGGGATCGGCCCCGACGTGCTGACCGCCAAGCTGATCAACGATGTCGAAGAAGACATCGCGGACGCGGGCAATGGGACGTTCATCACCCGGGTCCTGCCCCACGCCCATCTGTCACCCGCCCAACGCCGCCACTGCCTGGCCATCATGGGCCGTTGCATCTCCAGTCACCCCGCCCTGGCCATCGCCGCCGCACAAGCCGTGGCCTCCAGTCCGCACCTCCTCCGCGAGGATGCCCAGGACCTACTCGGGAAGCTGCCCGGGCCGACGCGGGACATCTGGCGCACGGCCATGAGCGACGCTCGGCACGATCACGACACGGCCGTCACGGGCCCCGCCGCCGGCGCGGTTCCGGCCGTCAGGTCAGATCTTCCGGAAACGTCCCTCGCGGAACCCGACAGCATCTCTATCTCTCCTGTTCAGGGTCCGCCGGCCGCCCCACATCCACCGGGATCTGACCTCACTCCCCTTCTCCTCGTACCTTCGCAACCTCGACCGGCCCCGCCACCTCCGAAGGCGGGAACACCCGGGACTGCCCCGGCCACCCCGCACCTCCAGCCCGAGAACCCAACCACCCGGACAACGCCACTACCGCGAGCAAATCCCAAGGGGAAAGCCACCCACTTCCCCAGACGCACGGTACCGATCGCCGTCCGCGACTACTACGGCCTCGATGCCCAAGGGTGGAGACAAGTGCTGGCGACTTTTCTGATCATCGGAATCGGACTCGGCATGGCCTTCTGGCTGACCAGGTGAGGACTACCTACCCAGAGAGGCTCCTTGTTCACTGTTGAGCGTGGTACCGCTTCACCTTGGGCCCGCCGCCACCCCAGCCCCCTTTCACGGGCCTTGGGAGGACGCCGCCACCCAGGACATCGGCCTCCAGAACTGCGCCACCCCCAGGAGAACCATGTACCCCAGCCCGTTACCCCCGCGGGCGCGGGGAGCAGCACGGCTCGACGAGCGCCCGGTCGCAGCGCGCGGGATCAGCCCCGCGGGCGCGGGGAGCAGGTAGGAGTGTTGACACCCGAGAGTGAAGCGGTGGGATCAGCCCCGCCCGCAGGCGCGGGGAGCAGGTGGCGGTGGCCCTTCGAGGACCTGGCGCCGGTGCAGCCCCGCCCGCAGGCGAGGGAAGCAGCATCGGTGAGCTGCAAATCTATCCGGCTAGGGGTCGGGCTGTTGTAACTTCTGGAGAGTCGGTCATACCGGTCACTTCTGCGAGCGTTCAAGGGGCATGTCCGACCTCAGCCTGCGGGAGTGGTCCGAGTCCCCGGTCGGCCCTCGCGCTCGTGGGGAGGACGCCGGCGAGGTCGGGGCCGACCTGCTCACTTCCCTGGTGGTACCGCCGTAGTGAGGAAGGCCAGGACGTCTGGCAGCGCGCCGTGAGTGAGCAGGCCGGCACCCTTGGCGTCGCCGGGGTAGAGCTTCAGTTGCTTGCCCCTGCCCGTGGACGTCTCGAAGAGGGCCCGTGCGTCGTCCGGACCGGCTGTCGCGTCGCCCTCGCTCGCCGCGAGGAGGAGCGGGAGCTTGCCGAAGGGCAGGACCTTCAGCGGGTCCCAGGTGCCGGAGCGCCGTGGGGCGCCCAGGGCGACGACCGCCTTCAGAGGGCCGTCCACCGGGGTCGCGGACCTTTCCAGGAGAGCGGTCGCGGTGTCCGAGGCACCGACCCAGACCATCTTCGAGAAGCCGCGGCTCGCCAGGAAGTGGTCGGCCGGGCCGAGGTCGTCGAAGAAGTCGCCGTTGCTCGTGAAGGCGATGACCGCGTAGCCGGCCCGTGTGAAGGCCCCGAGGTGGGGGACCCAGTCGCACAGTGAGCCGCCGGGCCCGTGCCAGAAGATCAGCGCGACCTCGGCCGGACCGCCGTCGGCGTCCTGGAAGTACGCCTGATTCGACTTGTCCCGGTCCCTCACGGTCACCGCGCCCTGGCGCGCCTGCTCCTCGGTCAGGCACCCGTACGTGGGGGCGGCAGACGACGAAGGAGAAGGGGTCGTCGCCGTGGCCGCCCGGGCCGCCGACCCGGCACCGCTGCCGCACCCCGCCAGCAGCAGCACGGCGGCCAGCACCCCCGCCGTCACCATCGCACCCGTTCGCTTCATCGCTTCCCCCCGGATCGGCCATGGCCGGAACGCCCGGTCCGCCGGGAGCAGGCTAGGGAGCCATGGGCAGGGCGTCAATCGATCTTGCCCGACCCGCCCGTCTCCGCACCCGGGCCCACGTCGCCGATGCAGACCCACCCCGAACCGCGTACCGCGCCGCGCGCCGACCGCGGCTGCCCCGGCGACGGCGTGCAAGTGGATGTCGGCGAGCGGCGCGCAGCAGGCGTCCAGGCGGCGCAGCGTGCGCGGCGGTCTTCACCCGCGAAGACCGCCTGGAGGTGACCTCCGGTGTCGAGGAGGGTGCCGCCGAGTCCGGTCGGTAGCCGTCACCCGATGCCCTGACCAGTCGTTATACGTCCATCGCATATCCGATACGGAGGGTGTATATGGGCACGTCGACGGAGGATCTGCTGCGGGCCACGGTGGCCGCGCTGCTACGCGCCACGGGTGAGTCGCAGGGCGACCTGGCGTCCGGGCTCGGGCTGAGCCAGGCGCAGGTCAGCCGGAAGCTGGCCGGCCGGTGCGGCTGGGCGGTGGCCGACCTCGACCGGCTCTCGACGCACTACGGCATCGCGGTGGTCGACCTGGTGGTCGGCCCGACCCACGCACTGAGGCTGCTGCCGGACAAGCGCCGCGCGGCTGTCGTCGGCGGCACCCAGACGGTGATCACCCTGTAGCGGTGCCCGCTCGACCGACGTCGAGATCGGGCCCGCCGAGGCTGGGCTCGTGGGACCCGCGCGGTTTTGGCGAAGGGGATGGATGGTCCCGGGGCCGGCGCTTCTCCCGTGCGTTGTCGTGGTGTGTTCAGTGGGGGAGGCGGGCGTGGTGGCGGAGGTGGTCGGTGACGTCCTGGACGTCGCGCAGGGGCAGCGGGTAGGTGATGAGGCGGGTGAGGCCGAGTGCCGCGTAGCGGTGGTAGGCCTTGGTGTCGATGGGG
>NZ_JBHYYB010000072.1:0-45583 GCF_042752535.1 Kitasatospora sp. NPDC059327
CGCACCCCCTACAGCGAAGCCATGGCCTTCCCAACCAAGGCCATCGATTTGGAGGTGGCAGCTTGACGCCAAACCGCATCGGATGTCTGGTCGGCGATGACGGTGGCGTCCTTGGCGTCGGTCTTGCCCATGCCCCGGTAGGAGGCCGAGGCGCGGTGCACGGTCGGTCCGGTGATGTAGAGCAGCTGCTGCCCGTGGTTGAGCAGCACGCTGATCAGCAAGGTGGCCATGCCGTCGGCGACGTCGACCGCCCACACTGCGTCCTCGTCGAGGGCCAGCACGTCGGCGAGCAGAGCCAGCAGCTCCGGCTCGTCATTGAGCACCCGCCGCGACAGCAGCCGCTTACCCTCGGCGTCCAGGACCACACAGTGGTGATGGGTCTTGCCGATGTCCACGCCCGCCCATATCTGGGGCACGGATTCCTCCGGTTCGTCGGTATGAGCTGTTCTCCCGAACGACCTCGCCAGCGTGGTCCTACTCAGCGATACACCCGCAGGTGCTCGCAGCTCCTAATCAGCGGCCGACTCGTCGTGAGGGACCGGGCGGCCAGGTGTACGGGAACCATCGAGGGCAACCGACTGAAAGCCATACCCGGTGTCTCTGGGCCTCTGGACCTTACGACGGCCCGTCCAACCCAGGAACAACGTAGGACCGACTGGATCCGGTGCCAGGGACGCCGCCCAGGCGGGCTGAGGAGCAGCGGGAGGGCGCGTTCGGCTGCGGCCAGTGTCAGCGGTGCGGTGAGGGTCACCGCGTGGCCGTCTTCGTTGACGGTGGCGGATGCGGTGCCGTAGCGGGAGTTCGGCCAGCGGGCCTCGTCGCCCTGCCAGGCGAAACCTTCGATGGCGGAATCGGGCACCGCCATGGCGATGGCGTGTCGTGCGCGGATGCGGCGGCGGGTGCGCTGTTCGCCGTCCTCGGACCGGGCGGCCCGCTTGTCCAGGTCTGGCAGGATGGTGCGCAGGGCCTCGGCCGCCAGTCGGGCCGGCGGTGGCTTGGGAGCTGGGGATGTAGACGTGGGCTCCGATTGGGAATGGGCCGCCGCAGTAGCCTGCCACGATGATCGAGTCGCAGTCCGTGCCGACCAGGATCCGGCGGGAGCCGTCGGTCAGGGCCGCGGCGGGCTCGTTGTTGTAGATCTGGTAGGAGTCTTTCTCGTGCGTCCATGCACGGGTCGCGATCGTAGGGAGCTGGGTCGCCACCTGTCGTATGAGGGTGTCGAGCATGCTGGATGTCTCCTCGGTTCTGCCAGGCGTGGGTTCGCCGGCACGCGCTGGTGGTGCAGCAGGTTGGGCGCGGCCCGGGCAGCAGGGCCCGGGTGCTCCGGCCTTGCTGTTCGATGCTGCTGCGGGTTCCGGACAGTCAACGGCTCTGGTGGGCCTTGGGGTTTCGACAACGGGCTTGGTCGGGTGGTCCAGCGGACGGAAGTTGTGCGCAGCTGGCAGGCCGGTAGTGCCGTCGTGGTGAGGACGTTAGCTCCACAGTGCCGGGAGTCAAGGCCTACCGGCTGTGTGGTCGGGGTGCCGCCGGGCCCGTAGTGGTGGGCCCGGCGGCACCTGGGCTGGCGGTCAGGGGCGGCGTTCAGTCTCGGCGTGGAGGAGATCGAGAACCGGCTGGAGCCAGTTGTCCTCGGTGTCGTAGGGGGTCTGTCCGTCGGCCATCGCGCGGAGCAGGGGGACCTGTTCGGCGTAGACGCCCCCGGCACGGTCGAGGTCCGCGAGCGCCCGTGCCAACGGCTTCTGAACGACCTGGGACCACGGCCGGTGCTCGTCCTCCGGCTTTCGCCGGTTGTACGTGGGCGCTTCGGGTGCCATGTGGGCGAGCCAGAGGACGCCGGGGTTCATGCCGACGAGTCCGGCGATGGCGGTGATCTTGTCGTAGTCGTTGATGCAACTCACGCCCTGGGACCTGCGCCAGCCGACGTGATGGGGGCTGTGGAGGACGTTCCAGTAGACCGGCTTGAGGGCGATGCTCCGAAGCAGGCGGGGGACGGAGAGGCCGGTACTCGCCCGGCGTGCCTCCATGCGGACATGGAGGAGTTCGGCGAGCAGGCGGCGGGGCGCCGGTGCGGCCTGCAGGAGTTTGGCGCGCGCGATGGCCTTCCTGTCCGGCTTGGCGGGAGGCGTGCGGTCCTGGCCGGAGGTGAGCCGTGCTCCTGGCGGGAGGGCGGTGCCTTCCCAGGCGGTCGGCTCGGTGAGCTCGAGGTCGAGTGAGCCGTCTGCCAGGGTCATGCACAGGCTCAGCAGCTTCGCGCCGATGTCCTCCAGCGCCGTCTCGAAGCCTGAGCTGCGGTCGGAATGGGTGCTCTGTTCGAAGAAGGCCTTTCGGTGGGCGGCCTCGTGGACGAGCGTGGCGATGGTGTCCTCGCGGTCCGTCAGGGTGTCACGGTGGAAGGCGATGACGTCGGTGGTGGTGTAGTACTTTCCGGCGGTTCCGCAGCCGATGTCCTCGCTCTCGCTGTAGACCCGGATCTTTCCTATGCTCTCGGGTCCGAGAGCGGCTCGGAAGAGAGCTATCGCGTAGTCGAGGTTCCGCAGCTGTGCGGTGGTGAGAGAGGCGAGGGAGACCCAGGTGGTCTTGCTCTCGCGCCTGCGGGTTTCCGTTCGGACTGCTGTGCGCCGACGCTCGACGCCGAGCAATTCCATGAGGGAGCGCTGCTGGTACGGGGGCAGCTCGGTTTCGACCATGACCACGCCTCGGTCCATCAGCCAGGCTCCGTCCTCCATTCCGTCGGCACCTTCAGAGTTCTCATTGCCGTCGCTGTAGTACAGGCGGACCCCGGCGGGGAAGGCGCGCCTGGCTGCGCCGAGGAATGCGAGCTTGACGTTGTAGTCGCTAACCTTGCCGAAATATTGCTCCTGCGGTGCGATCGTCTTCCGGTCCAGTGCCAGAGTGACGAAGTGGTCGATCACGTCGGGGTCGGAGCACGCGGCGAGCGCCTGGCTCAGGTAGTGGTCGAGCGCGCGGCCGTCGACGATGGTGCGGTCCCTGTTCTGGTCGCCCTTGGCGAGGCCGAGTGGGAGGTCGTAGCTGGCTGAGAGTCGGGGGTCGGCGCTGACCAGGATCCCCCCTATGAAGATCCTTCCGGGGTCTCCGTCGAGCATGACCCGGGCCCTGCCCTGGGGTGGGGTGTAGTCGGGCTGTGCCAGGTGCAGGACGCGGGAGATGGCGTCGTGGGCGACGCGCTCGGGGCACTGGATGGTGATCTTGGTGCCGGTGGTGCGCTCGCCGGGGTACAGCGTGTAGACGAGGGTGGCGGCGGCCTTGTCGCCCCGCATCGGGACGATGCCGTCCAGGGGACTGCGGTTCTCGATGCTCGGGGTGAACGTGTACCCCACGGTCTCGAACAGGATTTCTCCGATCTCGGGGTCGCGGGCCAGCACTAGGGCGGCGAGCTTCTTGCCCTCGCCGAACTGGCCGATCTGGTGGCTGGTCTTGCTGGACGCTCCGAGCACGAAGGCGTCCTGGGCGATTCCGGGCCCCCGGTCCTCGATGGTGAGGATTCCGTCGGCCCAGGACACGTTGGCCTCGGGGTCCTCGTCAAGGGCATTGGCGATCAGCTCAACAATCGCCCTGGGAGTGGTCCATTGCTTCACGTAGTCGGGCGAGATGGGGAAGGGCATCGATATTCCTGCACCACGCGAAGCGGACTTCTGGACTGCCTTCATGATTTGAGCCTCGTCTTTCGCGGCCATTTCCTTTGGCCGCTTCGATGAGGCAGAAGCTAGGAATTCCCAGGGTGCAATCAAGACCCTGCCACCGGCGAACATGACTGATTTCGCGCAAAGACGGCACTGCAGTGGACGAGGGGGCTACTCTGGCCGCAGTTCGAGGTCCTGTGGCTGGGCCGAGATGTTGGCGAGTATGGCTCCCGCCCCGACTTCCGTCAGCGAGAGATGGCGCACTACGGATGGGGGCGTCGCCGCGCCGGCGCGTCCGCCCACCGGGCGTTCGACGTGGGCGGTACGGCAGGGCGAGGACGCGGCGGCGGATCGCACGCGTGTGGCCGGCATCTGGTCGGATGCGGTCGGGGTGTCGTGCTGCGCACCTGCCGCCGGGTGGGCGTGTTGGTGACTCGGTATCAGGTGGGCGAAGGGCCGGTGGTGGGCGGCTTGGGGTGTCGGCCAGCACTCGAATGGCGTTCGGCCGGACGCCCGGTTCGAGCAGGCGTGCCGGCCCCGTGGCGCTGCCGGTCCTGTGTCTGGCGTTCCAGGTCTTCGGCGATCCGCTGGCACGGGTCGAGTTCGGAGCGGGTGTTCGCCTCGGCCGTGAGCTGTTCCAGATGGTCCTGGTATTTGGTGGCCTTCGTCCGCAGCCGGGCTGCCGCCGATCGGAGGTCAGTTGCCGGGCCATCGGCGTCCTGCAGGTCGCGTTCGACGGCGACCCGGAGCTGGTCGGCGGTCGTGGGGTTCCGAAGTCGGCGGGGAGGTGTGGGGCGGAGCGTGCGGGCGCGGGTCAGCGCGGTAGTGGCGGCTGTGATCGCTTCGTCGGCGGTGCTCCTGGCGAGTTTGGCCTGGGCTCGTAGCTCGCGGGCGTTGTGGCGCTGGGCCGCCGAAGTTGTGCCGCGTAGGAGCAGGTGGGTGGGACTGGCGTGGGCGCGTCGTTCGGCCTCGTCGGCGGCATGGTGGAGTGCGAGGGATCGGCGTATGTGGGCGTTGGCGCTTTGGAAGCCGGTGGTGGCTTCTCGTGTCGCCTCTGCGGCCTCGCGTCCCGCCTGGATGTCCTCGCGTAGGGCGCTCGCTGTCGGGCCGCGGCCGTGCTCGGCGTCGGCCGTCAGCGCGGCGGCTTCGGCCTCGGCGCTCTCCGCCTGGCTGATGAGGTTCGGTAGGGACTGCTTCAGCCAGGAGAGCTGTCGTGCGAGCGTCGCAGCAGGCAGATGGCCGTGGGGCCGGGCGGTCCAAAGCTGCGTTGACTGGGCGGCTGCCGCCCGCCGGGGCGCACCGTGCCACGCGGCTTCAAGGTCGGTGAGGGCAGCGTCGTCGGCGCCGGGCGATCGGTCGCTGCCAGGGGCGTCGAGGATCTGGCCGACTCTGCCGATCTGCAGGTCCCGCTCCAGCCTGGCGAGGATCCGATGGTCGGCCAGTCGGTCCTGGAGTGAGGGTGGCGGTGTCGCGCGCCGGGCGGCCTGGTCAGCCAGGTCAGCCAGGTGGCGAGCGTAGGTCTCCGGGGTGATCGCGCCGGCATCCAGGGCCTGCTGAAGCTCTCGGTGCTCGGTCTTCTCCCGGGCCCGATCCTCCAGTTCTGCTTCCTCCAGTCGGGCCTGCTCGAGGGTGCGCTGCTCGTGGCGGAGCCGCTCGAGGGGGTCGCTGGTGTTGTGCTGTGCCAGGGTGGCGAAGACCCGTTGCACCTGGGGGCCGATGAGAAGCCGCTCGCGCCAGCCGGAGGCCCTGGTCGCGTACAACACGTCGCCGATGGCGGTGGAAAGCCAATGGTATGTGGAGTCGCCGACGTTCGCGCTGCCGGAGGTGGTGGGACCGCTCATCCCTGGCTCCCGGCGATCGGGCCCGTCCTGGCGGCGCGTGGGCGGTCAGCTGGCAGGCCGTCGCGGGCGCTGTAGGGCGGCGGCTTCTCCTACAGTGCGACGCCACCCCCTGGGCATCAAGGGCTGGCCTGCATGCCTCCCGTGCTGCGGAAAGCGCCGGCCCCGGTTCCCGCGTCACGGGATCGTCGGCTGGCCTGCCAGCTCAGCGGCGCCGTCGGCGCCTACCGTGCGGGGGGAACACGAAAGCGAGGATCACGCCCACCGCGACTACAGCGATCGGAGCGAAGAGGTTCGGGAAGCTGGCAGCCAGATCGTCGGTGTTCACCATCGGCCCGGCCATGAGGAATCCCACGATGACGAGCAGGTGCGGGAAGTACCGGATGAACATGAGCGTAAGTCGCGCCATCGCGGCCATGGTGGCCCCCCTTTCGGTCCAGATGGCCACGGTAGCGCGAATCACGCCGACGTGAGGAGGCTAATCCGGCGGCGGACCGCCAGAACGGTGGCGTTGGTTTCGGGACTTGGGGCGATGCTGGTGAGCACATCCAGGAGTGGCTGTCCGCTGGCAAGGGCTTCGGTGTCGGGGATGTCCTTCCATGAGGCGGCGGCCTGGCGGGCGCTGGAGCGTGCGGGTCGACTCGTCGGTCCTGCGGTCCGTGCCCAGCCCTGGGCGATGTAGGTCCACAGCTCGGTGGCGTAGCGGTAGTCGCCCGACATCCACGCGAGGTCGGCGCGAACGCCGGCGGTACTGAGAGTCGCGGGGTGGTGCTCACCGTGAATGGCTGTCAGGTCGGCGAGCAGGCGGTCCGCCTGTGCGGCCGCTCGGGCGAAGTCGTGAGCTCGACCGGCCTCGTACACCACTTCCAGGACTCGGTCGTGCGCGGGGGATGCGCTGTTCTGGGCGGGTGGGGCGGGGGTGGGCGGGAGGATCGGTTCGCCGGGGGCCAGTGGGCGGGTGCTGCCGTCCGGGTTGATCTGCAGCCTGAGGCGCTGCTCGGTGCGGGTGTCGTGGATGGCGGCCGCGATCGGCCCACCCGAGCCCGCGGCGTCGAGAGCGAGCTGTTGCAGGACGACGCGTGCGGGGTCGGTGCCGGGAGGGACGTCGATGGGCTCGGCGTCGATGAGTGCGGCGCCGTCCGGGGTGATGCGCACCTGGGTGTCAGTCACGTCGTTCCTCCGGGGACGGGAAGGGTGCTCGTTCCTCCTGCGGACGGGAAGGCGGGGGCGGCCCAGCCGCGGTAGCGCATGTGCCAGATGCCGTTGGTGACGTCGGACTTGGGGCGAATGCCGATCGTGCCGTAGCCGGTGATGTCGGTGCTGGCGATCACGTCGCCGCCGAGGTACAAGGCGACGTGGCCGAACTGGCTTCCGCTGTCGTAGAACAGCAGTGCGCCAGGGGGCGGTGAGTTATCCCCGGGGTGGCCGTCCCCGGAGACGACCAGGCGCTGCCAGTGGATGTTGGCGGACTCGGATCCTGAGGATCCCCAACCGTAGGCCTGCGCCACGAAGTTGTCGCAGCGATTGTGGAAGTCCGAGCGGCCGCTGGCCGCGGCCGCCCTTGCGGCGGCGATGGCCTGGGTCGCGAGTCGCGGGTTCTGGGCGGTGAAGTCTGCGGCTGGGTCCGGACCCGGGCCCCCGGCGGCGGGGGCACAGCCGGCGAAGACGGAGGTGACAGCGGCGGTACCCCAGGTGGCGCTGACGAGTCCGCCGGCGCTCTGTTCCCACTTGGCGTAGGCGTCGGGGAGGCCGGAGCGCTGCACGGCCTGGGCGGCCTGGGTCAGTGGCCGGGTCTGCCAGTCCTTGATCTGAACAAGGCGGTCGTAGAACCTGTTCGAGGCGTACACCGGGTCGGTGATCTGCACTACGGTGCCCCAGCCCTGGCTGGGTCGTTGCTGGAAGAGTCCGAGGCTGTCCCGGTCACCGCGGTCGAGGTTCTCCAGCGTGGACTCCTGCATCGCGGCGGCGACGGCGATAACGGCTGCCCGGGGGCTGAGCCCACGGGTACGTGCGACGTTGGTGATAGTGGAGGCGTTGCGAACCTGCTGCTCGGTCCAGTGGGGATTCTGCTGCGGGCCCTGGGGGCTGATCGGCACAACGACCGCTGCGCCGGCATAGGCGACGGGCGGCTCCCAACCCGCTGCGGGGAGGGCCGCGCCCGCGCCGTGGGTACCGTCGCCGGCTGGAGCGAGACTGGTGGCGCAGGTCGCGGAGTTGGCGTCTGCCGCTCCGGCACCGCCCAGAATCGTGATCGGCAGACCCATTATGGCGGCAACGAGCAGCGCAACGAGCAGTGGGGCGCTCTTCTTCACCACCCCACTCTGG
Source organism: Kitasatospora sp. NPDC059327 (assembly GCF_042752535.1). NCBI lineage: Bacteria > Bacillati > Actinomycetota > Actinomycetes > Kitasatosporales > Streptomycetaceae > Kitasatospora > Kitasatospora sp. NPDC059327. The sequence continues at coordinate 7,805 of NZ_JBHYYB010000072.1, forward strand.
CGGGCGCATCCCTGCCGGGCTTAGGCACCTTCGGGGAAGTTTCCGGAGACCGGGATTTCCTGCGTAAAGTTCCCGCCCTGCGGATTCCGCAGGGCCCGAGGCGGAACCTCGCTGCCGCTGGCTCGCCAAGGCACGTGTAATGGCGTGGTCAGAAGGCGACTGTGGGCCCGGGGCTCCCGATAGGGCAATGGCGAACGGCTCGACAAGTTCGAAATTCGCCGACCCGAGGAGGCCAGATCACCCCGTGGAAATAATCATCCTTGATGGGGAAAGGGATTCACAAAGTTCCCCGTGCTGTATGGAAATTAGGGAACAGGGTGGGCATATGGCACTGCACGACGAAGTCCTCGCGGCGAACCCGACGCCGAAGCCGTCGGGCGGAACAGTGGACGGCCTGGTCACCGGGCTGGCACCGGACTGGGGGCCCTTCGCATCCGTCGGCGGAACGGCGCGTACGGTCATCCAGGCCATCATGGCTGCAGTGATCCTGATCCTGCTGGGCAGGGCCTTGATCGGCGTGATCCACCTGAAAGTCGGCGGGTCTCAGCACGACACGGTCCAGGTCAAGCAGGGACAGAAGGAACTCGCGGGAAGTCTCGTCGCCGCGTTCATCGTGGCATCCATCGGGACGCTGTTCACTATTGTCTACGGGATGGGCCTCTGATGCCCCGCCGAGGTAACAGTGGCGGCACTCGGGTCCTCAAGGACGATGAGCCGCCCCAGAACTCCCCTGGCCTGTTCCGGGGGCCCATTTTGGTTATCTCCGTCGTTCTCCTTGCCCTGATTCTCGGTGCTATTTTGGTCGGCCGCAGCTCGCACGACTCCGGCTCCGGACCGAACCGTCCGACGCCCTCGGAGACAGCGAGCAGTGCCGCCGGTGGTTCGAGCCTGACCGGTGCCTCCACGCCCGGCCAAGCAGCCTTATCCCGGCTGGTCGAGGGTGTTCCGGTCGGCTACAGCCGGACGCGGGAGGGGGCCATCGCGGCAGCGGTCAACTACGAGATCGCCCGATCAAGTCCGCGCTACCTCACCGACTCCGGGACACGCGAGCGGATCCTGAAGACGATCATGGCCTCCGATGCCTCGGCCGGCCAGATCAAGGACGACAACGAAGCCGGAGCGCGGTTCTACTCGGCGCTGGGACTGACGGCCGACACCGCAGGCAAGCTGATCGCCCGGGCCTCCCCCCTCGGGTCCCAGGTCGTGAGCTACTCCCCCGAGGTGGCGACGGTCAGCGTCTGGATGAGCGGCATCGTCGGACTGCCGACGCCGAACGCCCCCGTCCCTGTGTCGGCGTCCTGGACGACCTACACGCTCGTGCTCGTCTGGCGCGACGGCGACTGGAAGGCCTCGTCCATCTCGGTCACGCCCGGTCCGACGCCGCTGCAGTCCACGGGCCAGCAGCCCACCTCTACGGACGTCTTCACCTCAATGGACAAGGACTTCGATGCGCCTCCCTACGTCAGCTGATGTCCGCCCGCGCCGCGTCGTCGTCGCGCTGGGGTGCGTGTGGATGGCGACGATGGCCGTCATCATCGCTCCGCCCGCCCAGGCCAACGGCATCTCCGACGCCCTGTGCAAGGTCCCGTTCGCTGACGTGGTGTGCGGCGCCGTCGAGTCGGTCAAGAGCGCGAACGAATTCGTCGACTTCGCCAAGGATCCCCTGGGTTATGTAGCACGGGCACTCTCCAACTCTGTTGTCAGTTCTATGACTTCGCTGACCGAGGGCCTCACACGCTAATGGGAATTACCCAGATCGACTGGAGCAACGCCGGCTTTATCCGGACTTACACCATGGCCTTCGGCGCCTCAGTGGTCCTAACCGTCGTGCTGTGGCTCGTGGCCGTGGCGAAGCGGGCCATTCAGGGCGTCAACCCTGTGCAAGCCATGGGCGAGTCCATCGGTTACCTCCTGTTGTCCGTCATGACTTCCGCCTTCGCCCCGCTGGCCGTCGCCTACATCACCCAGGTGTTCGACGGCATCGCGGAGGCAATGCTGGCTCCTGTCACTCAGGATCTGCCGAAGATCGGCGCGGTACTCGGCAGCATGCTCGCACTCCTCTTGGTGATCCCTGGTGGGCCGGTCATCGTCCTGGCTGTCGGTTTCTTCCTGCTTATGGCGGTCCTCGGTGTCTGGCTCGAGCTCATTGCCCGCAACGCTCTGATCTACATCGGTCTGGTCTTCGGCCCCACAGTCTTCGCCGGGCTGGTCGACAAGGACCTCTGGGGTCACACCAAGCGATGGTTCGGGATCGTCGTCGGGGTCATCGCCTCGAAGTACGTGACCTTCACGACCCTGGCCCTCGCCTCCACCCTGCTGGCCGGGAAGAGCAGCGAGAACGTCGGCGTGGCCCAAGCCCTCGGGACCTGCCTGACCGCGGTCGCGCTGTTCTTCCTGGCCCTGTACCTCCCCTTCCAGGTCGCCAAGTTCATTCCCATCCTCGGGGACCAGGTCCAGGACGTCTTCGGCTCGCGCAAGCAGATGGAGGGCGGCCTGTCCAACATGACCCAGTCCGCCAAGTCCAGCTTCAACGACATCAAGTCCAAGCTCGGCGGCGGCTCCGAGGGGGACGATGTGGAGAGCGGGGACGGTGATGAGATCGACGCCGCGGCCGCGGGCGGCGAGGGTGCGGCACCGGGCATCGGGCTCGCGAAGGCCGCCCAGGAGCGTGGGGAGCAGGAGGTCAGGGCCGCCGCGATGCGCGGCGTAGACGGCGCCACGGCGGCCTCGGAGCCAGATAACGACCAAGACGGTGGGACGCGCAGGGCGGGCGACGCCGACGGCGCTAGCGGCGCCCCCGAGCAGGGGGCGGACACGAACGAGCCGGCACAGGACGCCGACGAGTCCGGCCGGCCGGATGCGGCCGACACTGCGCACGGTGCGGATCCGCACCAACGATCCGCTGAAGATGCGGCACCCGCTGACGGGGGGCCAGGCAGCGTTACACCGGTGATGGACGACCCGGCACCAGCGAGCGGATCAACGCCGACCTCTGGCGGCCATGACGGTGCAGGATTCGCCCCTGCGGCGCCCTCGGAGTCCGGCCCGTCCGGATCGGCGCCCGCGTCGTCCACTGGTGTGCCCGCCGAGTCCTTCTCGGACGGCAGTCCGGTGGAGGAGCCCCCTGACGACGGTGAGTGACGCAGGGTCCGGCCAGTAGGAAACCCATCCGCCATCTGTCAGGAGTGACGATGCCTCGCACCTTCCTCTTCCCCCGCCCGCGGCCGCGCGGCCTGCTGGGCCGCCGCCTCGAGATGGACGAGCAATGGGTGCTGGCCACCGGTGTCCTGGGCGGGCTGCTCCTGCTCTGGGTAGCCCCCGGCGTCCCGCTCAAACTGCTCGGGTTCGCGGTGACGGCGGGTCTGTGCGGGTGGGCGACGCTTGCGCCCTGGCAGGGCCGAACCTTCCTGAAGTGGTTCGAGATCCGCCGCACGCACCGTCGGCTGCTGCGCGACGGCCGCCTGCTCTACCGGTCGATCGCACCGAAGGTCGGCCGGCGCGGGGACGGTACCCCAAGGAAGGTGACGCCACCCCCGGGGATCCCGGATGTGGAGTGGATCAGTGCCCGGACCGCCTACGGGGATCTGGCGATCCTGCTGCAGACCGACGAGGCGATGTTCACCGCCGCGATCGAGGTCGAGGGGCAATTGAGCTTCGGTGGCCTGGACGCGGAGGAAAAAGAGGCGCTGGTCGGCGCATGGGAGTTCCTGCTGAAGTCGACCGCCGACTCCGGCGGGCGGGTGCGAAGGCTGCAGTGGGTCAGCCGGGTGGTGCCGACCGACCCGAACGCCCATGCCCGCGACGCCGAGGCCAGGCGCGATGCGGCCGCGCCGCAGTGGCTGCATGACTCCTACGACCAGTTGCTGCGCACGGTGGCGATCTCCGCAGAGGACCGGCGGCTGCTGATCGTGGTGGGCATCCCCTACGACGCGGAGCTGGTCGCCGAGGCCCGCCGCTACCGAACCCTGCATGAGGGCTTCGGAATCGTGCTCGGCAAGGAGATCGAGGAGTTCATCCGCCGGCTCGGGCTCGCTCAGCTGCGGTGGGTGCGCAACTTGGACGAGCCAGCTCTTGCCAGCTGGTTCCACCACAGCTACGACCCGAGCCACTGGATCAACGACACCGCGGGCATGGACCGGGCAAGCGCCTGGCCGGCCGAGGTCGACGCCCGGGACCCGGCCGTGATGCTCTCGCGCAGCTGGGAAGGCACCGAACCCTGGCACAGCGTCACCGCCTGGTGGAAGCAGCTGCCGGTGCTCCCGGTCGGGGTGAACTTCCTCGCACCGCTGCTGCTCTACGTGCAGGACGTCATCTTCACGGTCTCCGTGACGATGGACCTGGTCACCAGTGACGAGGCGCTGCGCGAAGCGATGGCGGACGTCACCAACGAGATCGGCCAGGCGGACAGCAAGGTCGGGAAGGTCGGCGACCCTCGCGAGGCCAAGGATCGGCGCACCGCGACGGCCACGATGCACGACATCGCGAACGGCGCCGCCGGCATCCGCCTGGCCGGCTGGGTGACCGTGACCGCACCGGATGCGGAGACGCTGCGCCAGCACCGGGACCTGCTGCGGGCCCAGGCCACGCGCGCGAACCTCCGTCTGGAGTGGTGCGACCGCGAGCACTTCCGGGCCCATGCGAACACGCTGCCGCTGGCCGGCGGCCTGCTGAAGGGCTGAGCCGGTGCTGGAGATGCTGAGGCCCCAGCGTCAGACCCGCCGACGGGCCCTGAGGACGACCACCGCGCAGGCCTGCGGCCTATACCCGGCGGTCGGCGCACCGACCGGCGACCCCAGGGGGGTGATCATCGGGCGGGAGATGTACAGCGGGAAGGCGTTCATCTACGACCCGTTCGTGCTGTACGACCCCTCCGCTCGCGAGCGGCTGCCCAGCGGCCACGTCCTCATCCTGGGCAAGAGCGGCTATGGCAAGAGCGCCCTGGAGAAGTGCTACGTGCTCCGCCAGCTGCGCTTCCAGGACCGGGCGTTCGCTGTCCTGGACGCCCAGGGCGAGGACGGCGTGGGCGAATGGGACTCGATAGCCCGGGCGCTCGGCATCAAGCCGATCCGCCTGATCTACGGCGGCGCCGACGAGGACGGAGCGGTGCGGATCAACCCGCTCGACCCCCGCATCCCGGCCGAGCACCAGTTCAAGATCCTCTGCTCGATGATCGAGATCATCGACGGCGAGATGACCGCGGAGACCCGCTTCGCCCTCTCCGTCGCCCACCAGGTCGCCGTAACCACAGCCTCGACCGCCTCCCGAGTACCGGTGTTGTCCGACGTGCTGAACGCCCTCACCGCCCCCGAGCCCTCCGACCTCGGGAAGAAGACCGTCACTGCCGCGGAGCTCGGCCGCTGGGGCCGTCCCGCATCGCTGGCCTTGGACGAGCTCTGCTCCCCTACCCGCGACCTGGCCGGCCTCTTCGACGGGCCGACGACCGAGGGCATCGACCTCGACGCCCGCCTCATCATCTTCGACCTGACCCGGCTCCCGCGCGAGGGCATGGCGATGCCGCTCCTCATGTCGGTGATCGGACCATGGTTGCGCTTCGGATGGATCCGCCCGCACGACCGGATCAAGCGCACCCTGATCGTCGAGGAGGCCTGGCACATCCTCAGCCACCGTCCCGTCGCGCGGCTCTTCGAGGAATTCGTCCGCTACGGCCGCCGCCTCGGCCTGTCCTTCATGGCCGTCATCCACCACCTGAGCGACGTCGACGTCGACGAATCCCCCGAAGCGATGGCCATCCTCAAGCTCACCGCCACCCGCGTGCTCTACCACCTCGACAAGTCGGACGCCGACGCGACCGCGGCCTACCTGCAACTCCCCGCCTGGGCACGCGAGGCCATCGCCGACGGTGCCAACGTGTGCGCGCCCGGACGCGCGGTCTGGCAAGTCGGCGGCCGAATATCGCTGGTACAGCACATTCGTTCGAGCACGGAGGTTCGGTTGACGAATACCAACAGCCGAATGAGCGAAGGGATTGCCAGCCAGCCCACCGGCTCGGAGGCCCCACTCATCGCCCTCCACAAGGGGAGCGCCACAGGAGCATGAACAAGGTCGCCTCGCCGCTCTCCGCCACCCGGATACGCCTTGGCCGGGACGCGTGGTGGATCGGCCTGATCTTAGCACTCGTCGTCCTGTCCGCCCTCATCTGGCTCGCCGCCGTCATGTCCGGCCTCCCGACTCACCACCAGCCGGCCGCCATTAGCTGGACCGAGGCCGGCGCGTCGTCGGCTCGGGTGTTCGTCCACTTCACCTCTCCGTCGGATGCCTTCCACGCGAGCTCCGGCGTCGGTGGACCGGTCCCCTTCTGGGGTCTGTTCGCCGGCGAGTGCACCGGGGCCTTCTACCTCACAAAGGCCGTGTGGCTGCGCTGGCAGCGCCGCCTGTCCGACGGCGCCGACGGCCTCGCCACCCGCAAGCAGCTCGAGAACGCCATGGGCGAGGCCAAGGCGCTGTCCCGCGTGGCGTCGCTGCGCCCGAGTCTGGCCAAGGCGGCGGCCGGCTCGGTCGACGTGCGCGAGGTCGCGGTGTTCTGCGGCACCGCCGATCCGGCGAGGCTGCCGCTGTGGCTGACGATCGAGGAGAGCCTGCTGATCGTGGCGCCGCCGCGGGAGGGCAAGACCCAGCAACTGATCCTGCCCGCGATCCTGGACTTCGCCGGCACCGTGCTCGCCACATCCAGCAAGACCGACGTCCTCTTCGCCACGGCGAAGCTACGCGAGCGCCACGGCAAGGTGATGGCTCTGGACGCCACCGGGCTCTCCGGATGGCCGCACCAGCTCCAGTGGCCGCTGACCGACGGCTGCGAGGACTTCCAGACTGCCCGCCGACGTGCGGAGACCCTCACCTCCTCCACCAAGAGCGACGAGGGCACCAAGAACGGCGGGTACTTCGTCATGAACGCGAAGATGCTCATCACCTGCTGGCTGCACGCGGCCGCCCTCGACGGCCGCAACGCTCTCGACATCCTGAAGTGGGCGACCTCGCCGACCGAGCGGGAGGCCGTCGACCTCCTGGCCCGCCACCGCAAAGTCGAGCTGTCCCGGGCGCTGGCGGCGCAGCACGCTGCCGCGCCGGAGGAGCGCAGCGCGTCCTGGCGTACCGCGGAGCAGAGCTTCATCGCGCTGTACGACGAGCGGGTCGCGGGGATCTTCGCTCCGCGGCGGAGCAACTTCGACATCGAGGCGTGGCTGCGCGGCGGCGGGACACTGTTCCTAATCGGGGACGAGGAGGAGGGCAGCGCGTTGGCACCGATCCTGGCAACGTTCGTGCAGGCGATTCTCGACACGGCCAAGAAGGTCGCGGCCCGGATGCCCAACGGGCGGCTCGACCCGCCCCTGGGATGCTTCCTGGACGAGCTCGCGAACGTGGCGCCACTCCCCCAGATCCCCAGCTTCATGTCCGTCAGCGGGTCCCAGAACATCTTCGTCGCGGCCGTCCTGCAGAACTTGGCGCAGGCCGAGGAACGCTGGGGGCAGACCGGCGTGCGCAAGCTGTTCGGATCCGCAACGGCGAAGATCATTCTCGGTGGTGTGTCGGACGAGCAGGAGCTGAAGGCCTACTCGGCGCTAGTCGGCGAGTTCGACGAGGACACCGAGTCAGTGTCCGACGATGGCGACCGGGTCTCCTCCTCGCTGTCGGTGCGACGCCGGGCCGCGCTGGAGCCCAGCGACATCCGCATGCTCGAGGAGCGGATGGGGCTCCTGGTCCACCGGCGAACCCCGGCGACCCGGGTGCGGTTCGTCCGGGCATACGAGGGGCCGCGGGGGGCCGAGATCGCCGCCGCGACCAAGGAGGCACTCGCCATGGTCAACCCGGAGGTGGTCCCCGGTGCCTGACGCCTTCGACCCGTTGTTCGACGAACTCGCGTCGATCAACGCCGAACTGGCCTCCATCACTGTCCGCCTCGCCACCCTGGAGGAGCGCCAGCCCGCCGTGAGTGCCGGAGCCGGTGAAGGCGCGGCCGGCGGCGGTCCGTCCGACCGGGCCGCCGGTGCGCCGGTGCTGTGGCAGTCGATGGGTGAGGAGCAGAGGGCCGCACTGTGGCCGGAGTTCGTCGCGTGGGTGATCTGGCTCGCGGATGCGTACGAGCTGACGACCGAGCAGCTTCCCCGGCAGTGCTGGTGGCAGCACGCGTCCGTCGTCGAGGAACTCACCGCTCTGTGGACGTCGCACTCCTCCGCGTACGCCTCGGAGGAGGACGTCGGCGCCTCCCCCTACCTGTGGCAGGACGCTCTGGCCCGGGCCATCGAGCGGATCAGCCGCAACTGGCTCGGCGGCTGCGTCAACGGCTTCCACGAACCGAAGTCCCGCATCCCCTTCGCCGAGGCCGCCTACCGCACCGAACTGCTGGAGGCCGGCCCGCCCTGCCAAGCCGAGCCGCCGGCCCCAGCAGGTTCCGCCGAACCGGTGGAGCCGCCCCCACCCGCCGGCTGACACTGTCATGCCGTCGGCTCTGCGACCACAGCGAGGGCTCACTTGGACATCCAGCCGGAGCCGGGACTGGGACCTCGCCGGACAGGAGCGGCTGCCCCGCTGCGTCGGCCCGAACGGTGACATGAACGCGATCGGCGAACGCTTCCGGCCGGTCACAGCGGGTGCGGGCCGTCGATGGGCGACTGGGATTTCTCCCAGGCAGGTGCTTGATCGGCCATACAGGCAGTGGCTTTGTTCACGACTCGTGAAGTCAGTTGTTCACGGGTTTGGAAGGCGTCTGCAGACCGGACGACTCGATGTTCACAAGAACGGGAGTCACCTGCCGACGCCCGGCAACGGCGCGTCGGTGGCTGCCGCCTGCGCCCGTAGCCAGCGCTTTTGCCCCGTGCCCCGAGCGGGCGGTAGTCGGCGTCCGGCCGGCCACCACCGAGGTGCTGCCCTTTCTCGTGAACATCCGGACTGGGCGCTGCCGCCCGAACTGCTGTCGAAACGCTGCTCTGTGACGTGAACAGAGCCACAGGCAGGTTGGGTCAACAGCACACCTGAGCCTGCTGTCGACGGGAAAGCAGAGCTGCGCGGTCACGCTCTGCCGCGCCGCTCCTCCTCCGTGCGATCTCCCATTGGCGTGCGTCGGTGATGCCATGTCTGCGTCTGCTGCCACTCAGCCAGTGGTGCAAGCGTCTTCCGAACCGCCTGCACCGGGCCGTCGGCCGCCGCCGCGGTGCGGCGCTCCAGCTCGGCCATCGTCTCCCGCAGCTGCGCGGCCACAGCTTCCAGTTCCGCCTGTTGGCGCTGCAGCTCGGCCGAGGCACTGGTGCCTTCGGGCCAGCCTGCCGTCCGAAGAACGCCCCTCTGGCACCGGAGCAGGGCGGCCATCAGCCGGGCGCGCTCCTCGCTGAGATCCCGGGTACTCATCTGCCTTGCCATGAACCAGCACTCCTCCCTGTCTTTCAGCCGCCCGCCACCGGGCGGCGCCCGGCCGCGGGCGGCTGGGGTCGCTGCTGCTGTGCCGGACGGGTGCCGGCCTTGGCCTGACGGCTGCTGGCCGAGCCGCGCCCGGCCGCAGCCGCGGCGACCGGCGCATCGCCTCGCAGGGCGTCCTTGACGAGTTGCTTCATGACCGCGAGGTCCTGGTGGGCCGCGGAGGTGGTCGCGGCGGCCGCCTGCAGCGAGGCCAGGACCACGGGTGCCGCCGCCCTACTCTGGGTGTTGCGTACGACCGGCCTGGGTGCCGCGGGGTCAAGGGACTCCAGGAGGTTCTTCGTGACCTTGCCCTGCGAGGTGTCCGGTCCCACACGTCGCAGGTGGTCCTCGGCGAAGGCGCGCAGGGTGGAGCGGACTTCGGCTGGCGTCAGGTCGGCCGGGGACGCCGGGTCGGCATGCTGCCGGCTGGGCGGCCCGGACAGAGCGGGCAGGGTGGCGTTGATCCGCTGGTCGAGGTCGGCGATCTGGTCGGGCCTGACGAGGGTCGGGCGCAGGGTCACGCCTTGCTGCTGCGGGGGAATGGGACCGACGACGCCGACGCCTTCGAGGGCAAGCAGGACGCGCGCGGCGTCGGCGTAGCTGAGGTCGAGCCGGTCCCGGAGCATGAGGGGTGAGGCGGGTGCGCCCTCGGCAATGATACGGGCGGCGGCTCGCAAGCTCTCCGGGGGCAAGGCGTCTTCGTCGCTCAGGGCCAGGGGCCGGCCAGTGATCTCCCGGCGCATGCCTTGGGCGATGTCCGTGAAGAGTCGGGCCGTCTCGGGCTCGGCGCGCCGGAGCTGGTCAGCTCGGGCGTCCAGGTGTCGTGCGAGGTCGGCGCGGGCGGTGATGGGATCGGGCGTGGGCCGGGAGCCCGCGACCAGCTCGGCCGGCTCCCGCAGTGCGGCGTGTTCGGGTAGAGGCAGCTGGCTTTGCCAGGCTGCCTCGGGTGTCCCTGCGACCTGGGCGTGGCCGGCGGCCAGGGTGTCCTCGCGGTGGGCGTTGAGGATCCAGCGTTCCTGGAGCGCGAGCCGCTGGTGGGGCGCGAGGTTCGGCTGCTCGAGCTCCTGGAGGAGGGCTCGCCGCTCGGTGCGCAGCGTCTGGGAGGCGCGGGAGCGGCTGAGGAAGGAGGTGTCGTCGTAGTAGCCCTCGGGGCGCACGCGGTTGGTGGGGAGGGTTCCGCGGAGGTGTTCGCGGTGCTCTTCGAGGCGGTGGCGGGCGCTGCGGGCGAGTTCGTCGGTGCGGGTGGGTGGCTGGTCGCCGGCGGTGCGGCGGGTGGTGTAGTCGGTGAGGAGGTCGCTGACCTTCTCGACGGCGCGCAGCCAGAGGGTCTTGAAGAGGCCCACGGAGCGCAGGTCGGTGCCGAACCTCTCGCCGCTGTCTGCGGCTGCCTGGAGGGCGTCGGTCATGCGGTTCCAGAGGGACATGATCCCCCTCCACGCCTGGTCGGCTGTGTTGCCGAGACGCCGGTCGATGTCCGTCAGCCAGGTGCCGACTCCCTCTGCTGCGCGCCGCAGCCAGGGCAGTGCCTGCTCGTCGGCCTGTTCAGGAGCGGGCGCGGGCGGCGTCTGCGCTGTCGCGGGACCGTATTCGGGGGTTACGTCGGGCGCTGCGGCATCCCGTTCGGTACGTACTTCCTTGGCGACGGCCTGTAGGTCGCCTTCGATCGCGATCTGCAGTTGGGCATCGCGGGGTGAGGGGCTGTGTCCCAGGACGCGGGCGCGTAGTGCGTCGGCTGCTCGGTAGAGGTTACGCAGGGCTGTCCAGGCCGGAGAGCCGCTGTGACCGCGAGTCGCGAGTTCGTTTCCGAAGCTGAACGCGGCGGAGGCGATGCCTTGGGCGCCGAGGGCGGTGACGGCCCGGGCCAGCCGTTCGAGGCGGTGGTCCCCGGGCGCGCTCCGCAGGTGCTCGCTGATCGTGGACCAGGCGTCCAGGGCGGCGACCTGGACGCTCTGGATATGGAGCCACTGCGGCATGTTCAGGTACCAGGCGGCGTCCCGCTCGACGGCTCCGATGGCCTCGGCGAGCGTGGCGGGGCTCTCCGGGTCGGCGGTGCTCCGGGTGGCTGCGGCGTCCTCCGGAGTGAACATCTGCTTGAGATGGGACCGGAGCGCGGCGACTTCCCGGCGAAGGACCTCGATCTGCTCCAGGGCGCCTTCCGTGCCGGCCGCTGATTCGGTGATCGCGGTGGCTGCGCTGTCGACGAGCTGGTCCATCGGCGCTGCCTGGTTGTCGGCCGAGTTCGGTGCGGTGGTGGTGCCCGCGGCCGGGGCTGCCTGTTCCGACGTCGTAGCCTGCGACGGCGAGGGGGTACCAGCTGTACCGCCCTCGGCAGCCGGGCGTCGCCTGACCGTCCGAATCGCTCCTCCCGGAGCCAACGGACCGACGACTCCGGCCTTCTCCATGGCGTCGAGAAGCTTCTCGGTGGCCACGTAGCTGGTCCCCAGTCCGGCCCAGAGCGCGAGCGGGGAGGCGCTGGCAGAGAGACTGATGATACGGGTCGCCTTGATGATCAGGTCGGGCGGCGGGTCGGTCAGGGCCGGGGCTCCGGGCCGGTCAGATGGGCGGCCGGTGACCTCCAGGCGCAGCTGCTGGACCGTGTCACGGAACGCTGTCGCGACGTCGGGGCGATCCTTGGCCTCCTGCGCTGCTCGCGTCGTGAGGTGACGGATCAGGGCCAGTCGCGCGGCCACGGGGTCCTGTCCGGCGGGGGCGCCGGCTACGAGCCGCGCTGGTTCGGGGGCGGTGAAGTCGCGGTCGATCCACACGCGGCGCTGCGTGCCGGGGAAGGTGCCGTCGACGGGTTCGCCGTAGGTCGCACGCCACTCGTTGTCCTCGCCGTGGGCGTTGAGGATCCAGCGTTCCTGCAGTTCGAGGCGGTGCTCGGGCGTCAGGTCGGTGCGCTTGAGCTCGTCGGTGATCATCTCGCGGCCGGTGGCGAACGTCGGGCCTTCGGGGTCTCCGCTGGGCTTGCCCATGACGTGCCGGTACGGGGCGTCGCTCTGGCCTGCCCTGCCCGTGGGGATGGGAGTTGTCACGTCCGGTTCCTCCGTCGGGCCGGGTTCCGACCGGTTTCCGTGCTCCGGGATTTGCTGGTGGTCGGCCTGGTCGAGGATCTGCCGGACGCGTCCGATCTCCTCATAGGTCGGGTGGTCGCCGGCCGCGATGATGAGATGACGCACCGCCTGGTCGCCCTCGCCGCGCGCGAACATCTCCGTGGCCTCGAGGACCCGCTCCCGGAGCCCGGGCAGGTGGTCCGGCCCGTCGCCGAGGCGGAACGCCAGGTCCCGCACGAGGTTGAGGAACTGCACACGCTCGATCGGGGCGACGCTGGTAGGCAGTTGCTCGGGGAGCCGCTCGGCCCAGTGGGCCAGCCATGCGGGTGAGCCGACCGGCGCGGGGGCGGGCGGCACCGGGTCCGCCAAGGGCTCGGGTGCTGGCAGGGGCTCTGTCTGGTGTGTCGCAGGTGGATTGGCGTCGGGCTGCTGGGGCTGGGCCGGCGCAGTGGCTTCTGGTGTGGTCATGGTCGGCCTCTGAGTGCGGTCGGGGTGGGCGGTGGTCCCCGTTGCCGCCCGGGCTGCGCGCAGTTCACGCATGGAGGCATCGCCCAGGGCCTGGTCGGCGAGGTGGGACAGCTCGCGTTCGATCTCCTCCGCCAGCGTCTCCAGGTCCAGGCCCAGGACAGCCAGGCGGGGTAGCTGGCGTGATATCTCCTGCGGGTTCCCGGAGGCGAGGATCAGCTCGACGGCCTTCTCGGTCGCCTTCCACGCCTGGACCGGGTCGCCGGTCAGCGGGGCGAGTTCGGCGTCGAGAACGGCGTCGAGGGCCGGCTGATAGTTGCTCGACATGAGGGAGTAGAGCGCCTCGGGGCCTTGCGTTTCGAAGATCCGGCCAGGGTCGTTCTTGACCGTCGCGTCGTTGCCTGCGGGCAGGCGGACGGCGTAGACGCGCCCCCGCCAGCCCTTGAGCAGGTCCCAGGCGGCCCGCAGTGCCTTGTCGCCGGCTTCGTCCGGGTCGAAGACGAGGACGATGTCGCGTCGCCGGTCCAGGGCCGCGAGGGCCTGTACCTGCTGCTCTGTGAGGGCGGTTCCGCACGGCCCGGCGGGGATCGGCGCCGGCCGGTCGGCGCGGCGCAGGGCCTCGCCCACGGCCACGAGGTCGAAGGCGCCCTCCGCGATGACGAACGGGCCTCGGCCGTCCAGGGCCTGGCGGTGGTGGCCAAGGCCGAGGAGGGCCTCGCCCTTGGTGTACAGCGCGGTGTTGCGGGTGTTCACCCACTTGCGGTTGGTGTCGGATGCGCGCAAGGCCCGGCCGGTGAAGGCGATCACGCGGCCGTCGCCACTCAGGATGGGGAACGTCACTCGGTTGCGCAGGGCATCGAACAGGCCCCGGTCGCCTTCCGCGCTGACACCTGCGGCGAGGAGCTCGGCGTCGGTGAAGCCCCGGGCTCGCAGGGCTGCGGTCACGTAGGTGCCCGAGCCACCGGGGGCGTACCCGACGCCCCAGTGCGCGGCAACGGGGCCCTCTGCGGGCACGCCCCGTTCGGCGAGGTAGCGGCGGGCGGGCTCGGACCGTGCCCCCGTGCTGAGACTGGTGGCGAGCAGGTCCTGGGCGGCGGCCAGGACCTGGTGGAGCCGCTCTCTGGCGGGCGCGGCCGGTGTCGGGGCCTGCGGAGCGGGGACTACAGCATCCGGCTGGGTCTGTGGCTCGACGACCGCAGGGACACGGAGAGCGGAAAGGAGGTCGGTCGGGTTGGCGGCCCGGAGCTCGGTTGCCGTCCACGCTGCCGCGTTCGGGCCGGGCTTGTGGCCGAGTGCGGCGGCCACCTTCACACCGTCGGGGGTGAGGACGACGGCCAGGTGCAGGACCTGCTCGTCAATGACCGGCCCCGGTGCGGCGTCGCGCGCCAAGCGGGCCATGCCCGGCTCCGAGTCCAGAACGTCCTGGTACTCCTCCAGTCGCGCGAGCAGTCCGGTACGAACGACGGTGGCCGGGTCCTGGGACTCCGGAAAGGGTTCAGCCGCCGTCGACTGTGTGACGACATCGGCGGTGTCGGCTGCGTCCGCAGGGGGTTCTTCGGCCGCGACGGAGTCCGCAGGGACGCCGACGGCACCCGCAGGCGCCTCCGGCGCAGCCCCCGGCTGTTCGACGATGTCGAAGGGATCTGCGGCGGGCTCCCCCACCGCGGTTGGAGCCTCGGGGGACGCCTCTGCTCCCGCAATCACTCCCGGCGCAGCCGCCGTCGGCTGCGCGGCGACGGGCTGGGGGCGGGTGGCGCGGGCGATGGCGGTGTTGCGGGGGATCGTGTGGCTGGCCGGGGTGCCGTCGATGTCGAGGTCGAGGTGGACGGCGCCCAGGGTGTCTGTGGCGGCGGTGACGATCCGGGCTGCCTGTCGGGTGGGGTGGCCGGGGAGGGTGATGGAGATCCAGTGGCCTTGCCGGAGCTCGTCGGCCCAGGCGTGGCCGTCCTGGGGGGCTGCCCGGTCGGGGTTTGTCTCGAACGGGGCCCGTTCACGGACGAAGTGGGAGCCGGGGCGCTGGAGGTCCCGCTCGAGGCCTGCTCGGGTGGCCAGCAGCAGGTTCGTCAGAGTCGAGGGGTGCGCGCTGGTGTCGGCGAGGTGCCGGGTGACGGCTTCCTCGAACTGTGGGTCCGCGAAGTCGAGGGGCGGGGTGGCGCCGGCGAGCGGTGGCGTGTGGAGGAGGATCGCCGCCCTGGCGGCGAACCGAAGGGCCTCTCCCTTGCTCTCGAAGCGTCGCAGGGCGGGGGGCAGGGGGGTGAGGGCGCCGCCGGCCGGCATCAGGTTCCACCCGTTGTCCGCGTAGAAGGTGACGAACAGGCCGTCCGCCACCGGGGCGAGTGTCTTGGCTTGGCGCGCCGTCTGCAGGGCGTCGTGTCGTTCGTCGTCCGCGTGCTCGGCCGCGGCGGCCAGCAGTGGACGTGCACCCTCCGTGTCGGTGGGCCGGGTGATGCCCGGCGTCGGCGGGAAGGTGAGGACGCCTTGGCCGGCCTTCTTCCGGGTGATCGCGACGTGGACCGGCTCGTTCGTGACGACCTCGTAGCGTCCGCTGCCGCTGCTCGGCGGCCTGACAGCCTGCTCCGCGCCATGGACGCGAACGGGACCGGCGGAGTCGACCCAGCCGTCCGGAAGTACGGCTTGGGAGGCCCGAGCCCACGCCTCGGCGTCCCGCACACGGCGCGGCAGGCTGGCGGCGTCCATCCAGAACGGCGACGCGAAGACGGGGGTCGAACGCCAGCCGGGGTGCGTGTGGTCGAGCACGTCCGCGACAGCGCTCGCCTGGTCACTGCGCACGGGGCCCCGGTGTGGGCAGCGCAGGCAGGCGCCGCGGTGCTCGTGTCCCCGGGACTCGACGCTCGGCCAGTGGCTGTCCGGGGCGGCGTGGTCGGGAACGGCGTCGGGGTGGCCGGGCGCGATCTGCCAAATCGCCTGCTCCTGTGAAGGAGCAACGGGCGCGGCTGGCTCGGCGGCTGCGGCGGGTCCGTCTTCTGGATAAGGCTCCGGCGTGCGGAGGGCGTCCTCGGCAAGGGCGGTTCCTTCGGAGCGCTCGGCCGTCCTCGTCTTGACCGGGGCCGGGGTCATCACGTGGTCGGGGGTTGTCACGTTCTGGCCGCTACCAGGCGTTGTTCGGGGGGCGGGTGTCTCGGTGCTGGGCATGACGGGGGTTGCTGCGTCCGGAGGCCGGGGCACAGGCCTGGTCAGTACGGTGCTCCGCGGGCGCGACTTCGGGGCTGGGGGCTGTGCGGGCGGGGAGCCTTGTTCGCGGTGGGCCCGCAGGTGGGCCGCGGTGCGGGCGAACGTCGCGTCCTCGTCCAGGCCGGGGGTGACGGCAAGGGTGTGGGCGATGGCCTCGGCCAAGTCACGACCTTCGCGGTCGCGGAACGTCTCGATGAGCTCGTCCACCTCGGGGGCGTCCCAGGAGAATGGGTTGCCGTCCGCGTTGGTGATGGACTCCAGCGCGTTGGCGATCATCTGGGCGTGGGTACGGGTGGTGATCCTGCCGGGGTGGTTAATCCTCGCCAGGAACCACGGCAACCGGACTTCCCAGCCCACGTCGTGGCCCCGCTTCGGGCGTCCGCTGAGCGGCCTGTCTCCGGCACGCATGATGACCAGGCGTCCCCCTTCGGAGAGGGAGAAGTGCTCGTCGGCAGACAGGCGGATGCGTTCCTCGTGGCGCATCCGGGCGGCGCGCTGGTCGTGTGCGCGGGGAATCGGCTGCTCGCGGTAGTGCTCCCTCAGCTGATCGGCGTCGTCGAAGAACGGCAGCTCGGGGCCATCGGCCTGGGTGCCTGGGGCGGTGAGCAGGGCGATGGGTTCCGGCACGGCGGCCCCCCATGAGCGGAGGGAGCCGGCGAGCTGGTGGAGCGCCTGGGAGGCTCGGCGAAAGTCCTTGGTCCGCTCGGGGGCGCCGAGGGCGAGGGCAGCGATGGTGCGCCCCCATTCCCCGGAGGCCGCCCTCCTCAGGACACCGGCGGGGTCCGCTTCGGTACCGGACCCGTCGGGGCCCTCGGGCGCTTGGCCGGCCGGAAGTGCGACGACGGAGCTGGCCTCGATGGTGCGCGGCCGCCCGGTGAGAAGGTCGGTGGCCTGCCAAGGACCGGGGCCGGCATCGAGGAGACGTGCGACGGTGTAGCTGCCGTCGCTGTTCTGTACGCGGACGTCCTGGCCCTGCCCGAGCGATCCGGGGATCGCGGAGAACGCCCAGCCTTCGGGAACCTCCAGCTCGGTTCCGGTCGCCCGCGCCGCCGCAGCGGCGGCGAGTGTGCCGAGGTCGGCTCCGGACGTCGCCTCCAGGCGTCCGGCAAAGTGTCCGGCGAGGGTGTGGAGGTCGCGGGCCGCCCTGCGAACCGACTTCAGCGGGTGCCCGGCGTCGATCCTCGCCTCGATCCGGATGTTGTGGTCCTTGTCGCGCGAGGCCCGCTGCGCGGCATGGCGAGTCGCGTCGTCCGGGTGGCCGGCCAGAACGCGAGCGGCTGCGACCATCTCTGCCGGCGGGATCAGGATCTCCGCTGTCAGGGCGGCGGCGGGAGCCGCTCCGAAGTCGGACCGGGCAGCCGCCAGGACGCTCTTCGACGCCTCCTCCGCCGTGACCTCGTACTTGCCGATGAGGGCATCGAGGACCACCAGTGCCTGCCTCAGTCGCTGGTGGGCACCGAGAAGGGTGACCGGGTCTGTGAAGGGGCCGTCCTCCTCCAGGCGCGACTCCGCCGCTCGCTCGGGCGCGGCAGTCTGCTGGTCCCGGGGTGGGACGGTGGCGGCGGTGGTGATCTGGGTGCCTCGCCGTGCCGCGTACACGGCGGCGACGTTGTGGAACTCGCCGTTGGTGGTGCGCAGGGTGTTGAGGTTGGCGTCGGCGACGGTCAGCCAGTCGCTGTCACTGATCAGGACGTCGTCGCCCGCTTGGAGGGGTTGCGCGGCCCAGAGCGCCACCCGGCGGTCGAAGGGCAGGGCGGAGAGCACGGCGCGCAGGCGGCGGCGTTCGGCGGGCGTCAGGTCGGCGCCGTCGGGCCGACTCGTCGGCTGCGGTTCCGGCGCGGCCTGGACCTCCACCGCCGGCGAAGCCGGCGGGGCAGGTGCGGGGGTGGGAATGAGAGCGGGAGGCTGCGGGGTCGTGGGCATGATGGCGGCGATGTCCGCGGCCGAGAATTCGATCTTGCGGGCGTGCCGGGTGTGACCGGTGTAGCGGTCACCGACCGGGTCTTGGGTGACGGAGTCGACGGTCACCGTGCTGTAGCTGGTGGTGGCGGGCCGGATCATGCGCGGCGAGTACCTGCCCGGTGTGGCTGGTGTGTCGAGCCGGGCGAACGGGCCATCCAGGTCGATGACACGCACCTGGTCGCCGACCGCCAGCTGCGGAGGGACGCGGCCGTGGGTGATCGCGATCCATCCGGCAGGGGCGGCCTGGCGGGCTGTGGCCCGCTCGTGCGCGTTGGCGGCCAGCTCGATTCGGGCGCGTTGCAGTTCGGTCCGTGGCTCGCCCGCGAGAAGCGAGTGTTTGGCCACGGTGCCGCTGACGAGGACTTGGTCCCCGGTTGCGGCGGGGCCGCCTTCGGGGTTCCACAGGACCAGGGACTGGCCGGCGTCGGTGCGCAGCCGGACCCGGAGTGTGGGGCCCGTGGCGCCGTTGACGATGCCGGCTTCGGCGACTTCGGCCAGGAGCGGGGCGAGTTGCTGGCCGGGCCGGCCGATGTAGCGGGCGGCTTCGGGGATCGGGAGTGCCTCATCCACCGGTTCCTCTTCCGAGGGCTGGGTGAAGGTTGACGGGTCACCGCTGGCGGGGTTGGTCGTGGAGGCCGGTTCGGGTGTCTGCGCGGTTTGCGGTGCCGGTGCGGCGGCGTCGAGGGTCTGGTCCTGTCGGTTGTCCTGATGGGGGGCGGCCCATGGGTCGGGCTCGCCCGGGCGCGGCAGGGTGACGCGGCGGGTCTCCGCCTCGTGGGCCTTGAGGGGCAGCCACTGAGCGAGGCGCTCGAGGACCTGCTTGCGGCGACGTTCCGCCGTTGGGGTGCTGTCGTCGATGACGATGTCGGCGGCGGCGCTGCGCGCGGCTTCGGCGTAGGCGCGCATGTGTGCGGAGCTGAAGACGTACCGGAACCACACTCCGGGCCTGAAGGTCATCGGCTCCGGGCCGTCCTCGCGGTCCGCCGGGAGGTGTAGCAGGTTGAGTTCGCGGACCCGGGCCTCGGTGAGTGTCAGCTCCTCGTGGGCCTGGCCGGGAAGGACGGGGCGCTTGTCGCTGTTCAGGCCGCGGTCGTGGTCGTAGGCGGCGGCCTTGGCGGCCCGGAACTGTGGGATGCCGACGGTGTCGGGCATGGCGTCGTGCCACTGCATGAGGTGGGGGTTGCCGCCGCGGGCGTCCTGTCCCCACCAGTAGCGGCGCCCCTTCGGGCCGATGCGTGCCCGGATCCAGCCGATGACATTTCCGTCCGGGTCCGTGACGAGTCCGTAGCCGGCGACTTCGTCGAGGTGCGAGAGGCGGGCGCCGTCGTCGGCGAGGTCGATGCCTTCGGTGGTGGCCGCCTGGGCCAGGGCTGCGGGCCAGTGCTCGCGGGAGCGCTGGGTCGCGGGAGTTCCTTCCGGACGCCACAGCTCGCCCACCGGCCGCGCGGTGAAGCCGTCCTCGGTTTGGACGTGGGCCTTGCCCTCGTCGTCGACGGCGAAGAACCGGCCGACGAGACCCTGGTGGCCGTGGACTTCCTCCCCGAACTCGAAGGGACTGGGTACGGGGGCGGCCGCGGTTGTGTCGGGGGCGTCGGCCTCGCTCGCGTCGCCAGCCGGTTCCTCATCGGCCTTGTCCGTCGCCGTGTCCTGGCCAGGAAGGGGCTCGGAGCGGGCCTGGTCGCGCCCCTGGCGTTCCTCGGCCTCGATGACGGAGTGCTCGGGCGTGTCAGGGAGCCCAGGCGTGTCCTGGACCGCGGCCGCGGCCGAATAGTGCTGGGGGCCTGCCGCCGGCGGTGTCTGGTCTCGTGGGATCTCAGCTTCTCCGGCGACCAGCGGTGTGTCCTGGTCGGCGCCGACCACGGTGATGAGCGGGGTGCCGTAGGGGTCGGCGGACAAGGGGTCCGCGGCTTCTTGGGCAGCCGGGGCGGGGATCCCGAAGTCGCGCTCCTGCATGGCGAGCCAGCTGCGGCCGCCTTCGACCGGGGTCGCCGGGTCGGCGGGCCGGGAGGTGCCCAGGTTCGCCGTGTCTGCGGGGACCTGCTCGGTGAACGTCTGTCCGTGCTGTTCGCCGCCGACAGTCAGCGAGCCGTCAGCGGCCCGTTCGACCGATCGGAGAATGAACGGCTCGCCCCAGCGATCGGGGGCGACGGCGAGTTCGCCTCGGCCGGCGATCTCCGGGAGGGGCAGCCGAACGCTCTCGCCAGGGGCGACCTGGGCCCAGGCCGCGTAGCTCCAGCCGGCCGGGGACCGGTCCTCGTGGCGCCGGCGCAGCTCGTGGACGCCTGCGATCGCGTCCGGGATCGCTCCGAAGATCATGTCCATCGCGGAGCCGCCGTCGACATCGACGGCCGCGAAGCCGTTGCTGGCCGGCACGACGCAGCCGACCAGCGCGCCGGCCTCGTCGGTGACCCGCACCAGGTGCGGGGGGGCCTGCTCGGGTTCGGCCATCCACCCGCGAAGCTGGGCGCGTTCCTGCTCACGGCTGACGTTGAGGCCGTGGTGGTGCTCGGCGCGCTGGGCGAGCAGGGCTCGCCGTCGTTCGATGAGCGGTTCGTGCGTCGGGTCTTCGGCGGGCAGGTCGAGGCTGGTGAGTTCTGCGGTGACCTCGGCGGAGGTCATCTTGGCCGGGTCGAGCGAGCCCGGGCGGGCATGGCCGGTGGGGACCGGCGAGTCGGCGGTAGTGATCCGGCCGGCCCGGCGGCGGGCGATCACCCATCCCGTCCGAACGGGGGCGGAGTCGCCAGTGTCGAGGGAGGTGGTCTGGACAGTGCGGACGGTCTGCCACCAGCCCCTGGCGAGAAGCATCTCGTCACCGGGCCGGAAGTCAACGGGCGACCAGCGGCGCGCGCGGTCGTCAGCGGTGTTGGCTTCGAGTCCGCGTCGTTCGTCGGTGGTCAGTTGTTCGAGCGGATTTCTGTGGCGGCCGCCGGGTTCGAGCGCCCCCGTCCGGTCGGCGGCGTCGAGATAGACGGGGATCTCGCGTCCCAGGTCGGCGAGACGCTCGACCAACCACGTGACCCGTGTATCGCGCTTGACCCGCTGCTTCCAGGCCGTCGGCAGCTCCCAGTACCGCACCAGGCCGTCGGAGGTGACGCGCCTGAACCCGCCGACAGCCTTGCGGACCTGGTCGAACTCCTTGTCCTTGGGGTCGACCCCGTGCAGGCGCGTGACAGATCCGTTGTGCTCGATCCACAGCTGCGTCTCGGCCTGGACCGCGGCGCGCGCCGGCTCTGCGGGTGTCGGCACGACGGCCTGCTCGGTGGCGGGTTGCAGGGCCGGCTCAGTGGTGGGTTGCGGTGCCGGCGTGCGCTGCGCGAAGTCGAGGAGTGCTCGTTTGGTGGTCTCGTTGACGATCTCCCAGGTTCCCGCGATGCGGTACCCGGACCTGCCGGCGAACGCTTCCGCCCGGTCTGTGGGGACTGCCGCGATGTCGCTGGCAGGCTTGGATGACGCCCGCCGGAACCTGGAGCCGCCGACGGGAATGAGTCCGGCACCGTCCGACTGACGGATCCTGTACTCGCTCGCTCCCGTGCCGGGGTCCACGGAGATGTACACCCGGCTCATCAAGGGGGGTGTGTAGCCCTCCGATTCCTCCAGCAGAGAGTCGACGGCGGTACCCCGCCGGGGCGCGGCGTGGCGGCGCAGGACGTGGAGCATCTCCTCGCGGCTGGCCGCCTCCAAGTTGGTGCCGTCGGCGGTGGCCATGTGGACGATCTCGTCGGTGCCGACGTCGTAGGTCCGGCCGCTGGTGGTAAACAGCAGTCTGGGGCCGGGAAGCCATTCTTGCTGCTCGTCGGCGGTCGGTGCTTCGGGCCACAGGCTGGTGTCCGCCGGTAGCGCGAACAGCTGGGCCGCGTGACGCACGGCTTCCGGTACCAGGCCTTCGGCGTCCGGGGCTGTCGCGAGGGATGTCGAGCCGCCGAGGGAGAGGGTCCACTGCCCGGCGCCGCGTTGGTCCTGCGTGAGCTGTGCGGAGAAGCGCAGCCCGTCGACGGTGATGGTGGCCGCGCTGGCGTGGTGGCGCTCCATCCGGACCAAGGAGGGCAGGGAAGCGGTGCCACGCGTGTCCGCAGCTGGCTCGCTCTCGTGAACCTCGGCCCCGCCGGCCGGAATCGTGGTGGCCGGTCCTGGCGCAACAGTTGGGGCGGGGAGCTGTTGATCGCCTGCCTGAGGCGTGGGCGCCGCCGTCGTCGCCGTCGGTGCGGGGTTGTCGAAGTCGAGCTGTTCCTGCCCCGCCGTCTGGGCCTTGGCCTGGCGTTCCTGACGCTTGGCCGACGTGGTGCCCGGCCGGTACGGGACGGGCGCGCCTGCCGGCATGGCGACGATCGCCGAGGCGGGGAAGACGAAGGGGAACCCTGGGGTCATGCTCTCGTAGTGCTCGCGGCCGGTGAGCGGGCCGATGCGCGTGGAGAGGTAGGTGTTGCCGCGTCCGCGGACACGGACCCTTTCGCCGCCTTGGAGGGCGAGGTGGTCGCCGACGACTTCCTGCCATCCCTCGGGGGCGGGCGCTTCGGTGGGCTCATCGCCTGTCGGGGCGATCGCGTTGCCGTCGGCGTGGGCTCGGATCAGCGCTGTCCGCTCTGCGGCGGCCTGCTGGTGTGCCTGCACCCGGGGTTCGGCGAGCAGGCGCGAAGCGAGGTCCTGCTCGTCGGGGCCCGCGTCGACGACGTATTCGGTGCGGGGGTGGACGCCGTCCAGATGCCGGCCTGCGGAGGAGGATGCCAGGTTTTCCTCGGGAAGCCAGGTGTAGAGGCGCAGGTTCGTCGCGCCGCGGCGTTCGGGCCCGGTGCCCGCCACGAGGAAGGGCCAGCCGAACAGCTTAGTTCCGCTGTATGGGGGTCGGACCGCGCGGGCGATCTGGCCCGGCTGCAGTTCGTCGGCGCGCAGGATGCGGCTGGTGGCGGGCAGTTGCGCGGCCCAGTCCGGCGTCGGAGCGGGTCCCTGGGGGGCGGTGGCGCGAATCCGTCCCTGGGGCACGAGGTGGTCGTGTCCTTCGGGGTCTCGGACCCACCAGGCCACCGCGTGCTCGGCCATGGTGACGTGGCAGTACGGAATGTGGGTGCCGTCGCGGGTGTAGATCTCGACGGTGTCGCCGGGTACCCAGCCGTCCTGGGCTGGGAACGGGGTGAGGAAGTCCGGGATCCGTCCGGCGGCGACGTCTGCTGCTGCCTTGGAGACAGCGTCGGCGTTGCGGGCCGCACCGCGCCTTCCGATTGCGAGGTCCTCCCGCATGTCGGGCTGCTTCATCCGGGCGGTGGCCCGGGCGACAATGGCCGAGTCGTGGGACAGGGGGACCATCTCGCGGGGGGCGAGACGGAGAGTGTGGCCGTTGGTGCTGGTGCCGAGGTTCGAGAGATGGATGTCGTACAGCCCGCCGGGACCCAGGTCCAGACTCGTGACGATGCGAGGGATCCCGAACTCGGCCTTCTCGTTGCGGTGCTCGACGGTGAGAACCACGTCACCGATGGCGACGTCGGACGCCCGGGCCGGTCCGTAGCCTTCGGGCACGGCCTCGGCCCAGAAAGGCGGGATGACCGGTTCGTCGTCCCGGTACCAGGTATCGCGGACGCCGACCTGGTGCGAGGTGCCGTCGCCGTCGACCATCACGTAGTACGGCCACTGGACCTCCTGGAACTCCCCGCGTGCGAGCGACCCGTCTGCCGTGCGGAAGTACGCAGGGTCGCCTGCGGCCCAGG
The DNA here is from genome assembly GCF_042752535.1 of Kitasatospora sp. NPDC059327. Classification (NCBI taxonomy): domain Bacteria; kingdom Bacillati; phylum Actinomycetota; class Actinomycetes; order Kitasatosporales; family Streptomycetaceae; genus Kitasatospora; species Kitasatospora sp. NPDC059327. The sequence continues at coordinate 31,581 of NZ_JBHYYB010000072.1, forward strand.
CACGGTATGGCGCGGTGCCGACACCGAAGTCGTCCTCCGCGGGCGAAAGCGGGACGGGCCCCTCGGCCACAGGTGCGGTGGCTTCCGTGGGCGCGCTCTTGTCCACTGCGTGCGCGGGGGTAGGTCCGAGTCTGGGAAGGACCTGTTCGGTGGGCGGCAGCGACCAGGTGTCCGCTTCCGGCAGGGCCACGACGCGCGTGATCGAGAACCGCATGTGCGGTCCCACGGTGTCGTACCAGTCGTGGTCGGGGCCGTCCTGGACGGTGACGTTCTCGTACCAGGTGTCCTTGCCGTCGCCGCGGCGGACGCGAACCATGTCACCTGCGAACAGGCGCTGCGGCACCTGGTCCAGGGGCCGCCAGCCCGCGGGTGCCGGGTCTGTCGGACTGACTGGCTCGGCGACGGCCGCCGGTCGGACGGGAGCGCCGACGTTCTGGGCGAGCTGCTCCTGGGTGAGGACCTGCACCCGGGTGCCGAACGGCACGAACGGAGTGTCCAGGCTGTCCGGGTCGTCGACCCACAGGCGGTGTCCGGTCACGGTTCCCTCGTGCGAGCGAACCGTCGCTGTCGAGTACCCGGTGAGCCGCCCTTGAGCCCATGCCCTCTCCCCGGCCATGAGATAGGGCGCGCGCACGAGGTCGCCGATCACGAGCTGGTGTGCCAGGACTTCCTTCGGCCGGCCATCGAGGCCGCTCTGCCCGTGCAGGTTCGCTGAGGTGGGCAGCTCGACCAGTGGGTCGGGCTCGTGAGGTGGCGGCAGGGGCGTGAAGGCGGCGTCGAGGGATTGTGCTTCGGCGCGCAGGGCCTGGGCCACTTGTGTCAGCAGCTCGCTCGGGCTGGTGCCCGGTTGGGCGGCGTCCGCGGCCTCGCGTGCGGCGTCCGCGAGCGTGTGCAGGTGGGCGCTGGTGACCGGCAGGCCTCCGTGGGACAGCGGCCGTCCGGCGGTAGCGTTTCGCGACCACGCGGTGGCGGCCTCGGCGAGATGGGGATCGTTGCTGGTGCGCCAGGCGACGGCCAGCGGAGCGACCTGCTGGACCTGGTCGGCGTTCAGGGCGGGGGCGGCGAGGAACCGCGTTGTCTCGGGAAGCGGCTTGGAGGTGTGCCAGGCGGTCCAGACGGCGGCGCCCACTGGGGCGCTCCACCGGTCGGCCGCGGGGGTGCCACCGCGTGCGTCCTGCGCCCACCACTGACGATCGCCTCGGTGGCTGCGGGTGCGGATCCAGCCCTGGGTGTGGCCGTTCGCATCGACGACCCGCCCCGTGCCACTGTCCAGGTCCAGGTCGATCAGCCGGTGACCGTGATCGTCGAGCTGCAGTCCCTCGGTGCTCGATGCGGCGGCCAGTCGGCGGGTGTCTCGCTCAACGGTCTGCGCCGTCACGGCCAGGCGCTCGCCGGGCAGGACCAGATCCTGCGCTGGTACGAGCGCGGTGATCTCTTCGTCCGGGCTCAGGTGGAGGTCCGGGCCGATGACGGGGTCGATGACCTGGTGCAGGTTCCTGCTGAGTCCGCTGGCGTCGACCTGGTAGGCCTTGGCGTGGCTGCCGCCGCTGAGAAACCAACTCCCCTGGACGAGGTCGGCCGGGGTGCACCGCAGTGGCACCCACGGCTCGGCGGATGTGGCCGGCCCAGGGCCGGGGCGCTGGACGGAGAGCATCAGAACGGCCCGGGTGAGGGTCCGGCGGTGCTTTTCGCTGAACAAACCCTCCCCGTAGACGGGAAGGCCGGCGTCACGGTCGACGGGCGGCTCCTGCTGCCGCTCGCGCCAAGCTGCCCGGTTACGTTCAAGCTTCTCGCGCAGGCGCTTGTCCGTCCGGACTTTGCGCTTGGCGGCCCTACCATCCGGGCCCCCGTCGATGACGGCGACGTGCGAGTGCCGGCCCCAGTCACCGCCGTAGGATCCTCCCGCCTCCAATATCGATGCGAGGTCAACCCTGTGGCCGTAGTTGGCCTCAACCAGCTGAGGATTGTCCCACTGGCCGTCGCGGTGCCTGCGGATGACTGCGCCGGGTTCCACGTCGGCGCCCGCGACCCAGCGGGACTTCTCGGGGAGCGGAATCGGCGGTGTGCCCTGGATGCGGGCACTGAGCTCCGCGTCACGGTGCAGGTGGTCCGCGAAGTTCGCTGCGTCCTCGCTCAGGTGCGCCCGGGCGTACGCGAGATAGGCCTCGGCGAGTGCCGCGTCCAGCACGGTCTCCAGCCAGGGCAGGCCACCGGCGTCCTGCGCGGGGGCCGCGCCGGCGATGTGGCCCAGGAAGTCCACGACGGCGTCCGGGTCGTCGCTCTCCTTCTCAGCCTCGGCTCGCGCGGTGACCAGGCGCTCGGCGAACACCTGGCGCAGACGAGCGTGGTGGCGTGTCTCGCCCGCGATGCCCGACCGGCGCGTCTGCGGTCCCTGCGGGTCGCCGAAGAAGACGTCTTTCAGAGCCTGCGGGTCGAAGCCCGCGTCGTTAATCCGTGTGAGGTAGTCGGCTAGGGCGAGCTGGCCGACCCGTTCGATGTCGCCGCGCAGGGCCTTGGCCTGCCGCGCCCGCACCCATGGGGCCTTGGCCTGGCCGAGGTTCTGCTCCCAGAAGTGCCGGCAGTTGGCGTCGAACTGCGCGAGCGGCTCGAGCCGCTCGGCGACCTGCAGCATCCGCAGGTATTCGGCGCTGCGGGCGTGGTCGGCGCCCGCCGCCAGCACACGCTGGGCAGCGACGTTGGAGACCTGGCCCCCTTCGGTGGGGTTCCAGTGCGAGGACACGACGTCGTGGGGCGGGGCCACTTCGCCAGGCACCGGAGGTGCACCGGCCAGACGCGATGTCACCGGGACCCCTGCGCTAACCATCGGGACCGGCGCGCCGGGCACGCCATTAGCCGGATCGGGGTCAGAAGCCGTCTGCAGCGCCACCGCAGCCTCTGACTCCGCCTCGACAGCTGCGGGGTCAGGGGCCGCGGCAGATCCGCCGGTGCTCGGCTCGGGGGCACCAAGCACCGTGTCGGCCGGCTGCAGGGCCGCTGTCCGGATCTTCTCCCAGGCCCGGGGAGTCGTCCGGGCAAGGACGTCCTCGGCCACGCCGTCGCGCAGGTAGGCCCAGAGGTGATGCTCCGTCGCACCGTTCCAGAGCAGGTCGTCAACGGTGTCGGCAAGCGCTTGGGCGAACCGGTCGAGATCGCCGGCTTCGACATGCCGGACCAGCTCGGGATCCTGCGCGACATCGTTGGCGATCCACTCCACGAGGTCGTCGGCGGACGGCGCGAGGATGTCGTTCATCGCCTCCGCGATCGCGGAGGCGAGCGCCCCGCGCACGGGAGCACTGTTCCAAGCGGCATCGAGCGGCTCGTCGGCGAGGACCGTGTCGAGCCAGGCGGTCACCTCGCTCGTCTCAACCAGGTGCTCGTTCCGGTGCGCGGGCCGAACCAATGCAGGCACCACCACGGTCAGCGGCAGGGCTGTCCCCGGCAACTCGTCGACGGGGATCCCGGGGAGCGGCTGGATCGCCGGCGCGGCATCGTCCGGTGTCAGGGTGACGGAGAGCCGGTCGGGTGTAGGGGCGGAGAGGGTGATCGTGGTCCGCGGCCCGGTCACGATCCGGCGTGCCGGTTCGAAGTGCCGATCCGGAACAGCTGGGGCGAGCACAGAGGCTGTCGGGGCGCCCTGCGGGGGCGTCGGCGTGGCGCCGATCTCGTCCTGGCGGAGCTGCTCGGCGTCCTTCTGCAGCGCCGAAACGCCGGCGCCGTCGCTGAGCTTTCGGAGCATCGCGCCGGGCACACGCAGGACGTAGTCGAGTGAGCCGAGCTCGAGGCGCTTCTTGGCGCGGGTGACGGTGACGTAGGCCAGGCGCAGGTCCTCGCCTCCCGGCGGAACGAGTTCGCCGGTTTCGGTGTCTTCCTTGGGCTGGGGGAAGTCGGGTCCGATGCGGACCTGGTCCCATTCGCGGCCCTTCGCCTTGTGGGCGGTGGAAACGGTCAACTGCGGCTTCTGGCCGGGGTCCTTGGCGTCCTCCGGAACCAGTTGGCGGACCATGTCGATGATGTCGTCGGGGCTGTAGTGGTCAAGGAGGCGGACGAAGGTCTGTAGTGCCTTGGCGTCGTCGTTGGACTCTGCGTACTCGCGGACCTCGTCCCAGTCCTCGAACGCCCTCAGTTCCGGGTGCTTGGTCCGACGGCCGGCTTTGAGGTCCTTCGCGGCCTTGGCGATCAGGTTGATGTCGGTCCCGCCGCCGACCATCGCGACGCGCTTGCCCGCGTCCAGGCCCTCGAAGACCGCGCCGACCGCGCCGATGTTGGTCTTCGTCAGGATGGCGTCGGGCTCTTCCACGAGGCCGATCCTCGTGGCCAGGGACGGATTCCCCTGGAGCTCCAGGTCTGCGCCCAGGAGCTGCAGGTAGCCGTTCCCGACGGCGGCGACCTCCGGGCCGAAGCGCCAGCTCTGGGTGAGCGGGAGCACGATGTCGGCGGGCCAGTCCTTGAGCGCGTCGATCGCACCGCGGAAGGAGTAGATCGACTGCTGGCTGTCCCCGACGACTATCGTCTGGGTGGGCTGGTCCTGGATGACGCGCTTCAGGACGGGGTTGATGTCCTGCGCCTCATCGAAGAGGATCATGCTGTAGGGCAGGCGGGGCCGGGTGAGTGCCCAGATCTTGATGTAGTCGTCGCTGTTAAAGACGATCTTGTCGCTGTGGGGGTCGGTGATGTCCGCCCAGGCGCGGCGGGCGGCGTCCAGGAGGCCAGGTGCAGCGGGTGTGCGGCCCCACTGGCCGAGGTGCTGCTGGCCAAGTTCGTCGTCCGCGCTCTCACGGTAGCGGCGTACCGCCTGCATCGCGATCTTCGCGATGTCCTCCGGGTCGACCTCTCCCCCGGTGAACATGAGGGGCCGGGTGATGCCCAGGGCCGCGGCGACATCCTTGTCCCGGCGCGCGCCGGGGTGGGTGCGCGCGATGGCGACCTTGCGCTCGATCGGTGTGTCCTTCAGTCCGGCTCGGGCGAAGGCGTGGCTGGTGTCAGCGGTGACGTTGCGCGGCATCTTGCGCTTCGCCTCGTCGGCGATGGACCGGTTGAATGCGATGTAGGCGATGCGCTTGTCTGGCAGGCGGCGGGTGACCATCAGCAGTGTGGACGTCTTGCCGGTACCGGCCAGGGCCTGGACGGCGACGTCCAGGCCAGCCAGGCACGCGTCAATGATCTTCTGCTGCTGTGGGGTGGGCGGATACTCCGTGCCCGCCTCTACGGCTAGGGCCTTCGCGGCGGCAGCCGCTTCACGCTCGTCCATGTCCGCCAGGTAGCCGCGGATCTTGTCGAGGATGCGCGGCAGGCCACTGCGGTCACGGCGCCTGTATGTCCAACGGCTCTCGCTCTTCTTGAAGCCGAAGCCGTTGTCCCGCAGCACCTGACGGAGGTCATCCTCCAACTCGAAGAAGCCCGACTGTCCCGTCCCGGTGATATGGGTCGCCCGCCCAGCTGTGGTGATCTGGATGCGGTTACTCCACGCGTTCGGGTCCGGTTCCTGCTCATGCTCCGCCGGCCTTCCTGCTGCCGCATCGACCTCGGTGGTGAGCTGCACCGAGGCGGCCACCGCGCCGTCAGGGCCCTCCGACACGGCCTCATCTGCTGCGGCGGACGCGTCGTGTACCGGCGACTCATGGCCGGCGCCCAGGCCGCCGTTGGCGTGCTCTGCGCCGTCAGCGACTTCAGTCGGCCCCGACCCCTCGGTGGTCTGCTCGGCACCCACCACCTCGCCTTCTGTCCGAGGAGGGAGGAGGGCGATCGCTTGGGTTGCTGCCGCGTGCAGCGCAGCGGCAGCGCCCGCCTGGCGGTGGAACGGTGCTCCTTCCAACGGGGCGCCGTCGCTGAGCCGGGCCGACCACTCGCCTTCCGCTGCCCGGCGCACGGAGCCGATGAACCCGGCGTCGTTCGTAACCGGGACCCATCCGTCCGTGCCACGGACACCGAAGGTGATCTGCGGACTCACCCGCATACCGTCGACGGTGTGACCGACGGCGGAGTCCCAGGTGGCCGCGGTCCCATCGTCGGGTAAGACCAGCTCGTGCTGCTCCTCGCCGCTGTCGACGAGGGTGCGGATGCTGAAGCCAGGCAGACCGTCGACCGGAATGAGGAGAGACCGCTCCGCCGATGGGGCTCCCTGTGCGTGGGTGACCGCTGCCTCCTGCCGCGCGCTTCCCTGGTCCGCCTCTGTCAGCAGGTGGGTTCCCTCTGCGATCGGACGCGCAACGGTGTCCTCGTCGGCCGTCGGCTCCGGCTGGGGTGCGGAAGGGACATCAAGGTCAGCTTCCGCGCTGGCCGGTGGCTGGGGCAGAGGCGCGAGCGGTTCAGCCCCGTCGTCGACGGCCGAAGGCGCAGACCCGGCGGGTGGGAGGTCCGGCATAGTAAGGGGGTCACGGACGCGACCGGCCCAGGTGGCTGCGCCGGTCGCCAGCTCGGTGTACGCGGCCCGCAGGTCGGAATCCCCGGTGGTTTCCCCGGCGGCGACCGCAGTCGCCGCGACGGCCACCGCGTCCAGACGTTCGGCCAGTTGCTGACTGCCGAGTGGTCGCTCCAGTGCGGCCTTGACGGCAGCGGCTGCCGCGGTCACCAACGTGGTCATGCGGGTGGTGATGATGTAACTGGCTCGCGGTCCCTGCCGTCCACGGAGGTAGGCGCGGGCAGCGCGGCGGGCGAGCTGGTCGGCCGTGTAGGCCACATCGCCTTCGGCCGGCCGCATGGCTCCGTGGCGGCGCAGCGGTCCCGGGACCGTCTCGGTGACCGCGAGCGCGTCCCGGGTGCCCTCGATGGTGATCTCGCCCGTGTCGTTGCGGGTGACCGAGAGCAGGGTTAGCGGCTCGGACCAGAGGATCTCGCGGTCGGACTCGTCGGATGGCGGACGACGGGTTGGGAGGCGTAGCACCGTGCCTGGCTCAAGGTCGTCGAAGGCTGTGGGCCTCCAGCCGGCCGGGGCGCGGTCGGCCGCGAAGTCGGCGCGGTCGTAGACCGCGTCCCGTGCTCCCTGGCGGGTCTTGTGCTCGCTGCGGGGGTGGCCGTCTCGGTCGAGGGACAGGAACACCTTTCCGGCCTTGGCCGTGGCGCCAAGTGGTTCTGCGTCTTCGTCCAACACGAGATTCCTGCGGCCTGCAGGTGTGCGCTGGTGATCGGAGCGTTCGGCGCGCAGCTGCTCCCTCTCGCGCCGGATGGTGTGGCGGCGCTCCAGGCTGGCGCTCAGCGTGGCTTTGCGCGCGGCCACGTAGGCGGCGTGGCCGGGCTGTGCCAGTGGCAGGTCGAGCTGGCCGAGTTCGTTGTGGATCTGCTCGTCCGTCAGGTCGGTGAGGGGGCCGGTCAGCGGCCTTGCGGTGCCTTGGTCGGTGCTGGGCGCGTCGGCGACGGTGAGGAGGTGGTCGCCGCGGCGCACCGCCCAGAGGTTGGCGTAGGCGTCGGGCTCGTTCCCGTAGGTGCGGATGTCGTCGCCGTTGACGGCGGTGACGCGGCGCCACCAGGGTGTCGATCCGGCGAGGATCTCGTCACCGACCCTCAGGTCGATGGGTGACCAGCGGGCCTTGCGCTGCTCCATCTCGGTGCTGTGAAGGGCTTGGCGCTGGTCGGACCAGAGTTCGGGAGCGGTGGCGTCGGCCGGGCCGGGCGGGGTGTCCGGGTCCTGGCGGACCGCGATGGTGCGGCCGCGCGCCAGCATCGCCGTCACGAACAGGCTGGACTTGTACAGGCTGGTGGAGCGGCTCGTGTTGCTGGTCTGGACGTGGACTCCGCGGCTGGGCGCCCACACGAACTGGGTTTCGCCGCAGGCGGCCTGGGCTTCGTCGTCGCCCTGCTTGGGTACTCCGTGGAGTTCAGCGGTGGGACCGGTGTGGTCGATCCAGATCACCTCGGCGGGGCGGGGCCGGTCGCCATCGTCGACCGCTGCCGGGGCGACGGCGGCCGTGTCCGACTCCAGGGTGGGCAGGCGGTCCGGTTCAGCCTCGATGGGCGCGGTTGCGGTTGCGGGCCGCTCTGGACCGGGCCCCTCCGCGGGGATCTGGTCGGCGGGTGCGGGTACGGCGGGCCGACGGACGTCCTGCTCCACGGTGGCGAGGTTGGGCCGGAAGCCCTCCTTGGCCGACTTCCCGCTGAGACGGGCGGCGACGGAGTGTTCGGAGTTGTAGGTGTAGTTGCCCTTCGTCAGCTCCCAGGTGAGGCTGTAGTGGCGCCATCCCGTGGCGGTGTGGGCGTTCAGTGTGACGTCGTAGCTGTCGGAGTAGCCTTCGCGGTTCCAGCGGCCCTCGGCGGCCCAGCCGTTGGCGAGCGCGGTGGCGATGATGACTTCGGCCCTGGCCGGCGCAGGTTCGCCGAGCGGCTGGTCCGGGGCGGGTTGCGGCGATGGCTCGTCGACAGCGCCCGGTGGTCCGGCGCCGGCGTCGGCGTCGGCGTCGGCGCTCTGTACCGGCACCGCGGCGGCGGTCGCCAGGTTGGCCGGTGCGGCCGACTGCTCCGGGGCAGGCTGTGCGGCGGAGGCGTTGATCTTCGCCATGACGTCGTGAAAGTAGTGGCGCATCGCCAGGCGGAAGGCCAGGAGGTCTTCCGGCGACGTCATGGCAGCGGCAAGTGGCCCGGTTCCGGCGCGTTCGGTGAGCCAGGCGTCCAGCCGGCCCGCGAGGTCTCCGGCGGATCCGTTGAAGTGCCGAACCGCCTCCTCGAGCATGCTCCGGACGTCGTCCTCTAGTCCGGCGACCGCCGCCGGCAACTCGTCGGGCAGGAGTGTGCTCGTCACCTCGCCGGCGGGCCCGGACGTGATGACATGCCCCTCGGGGGTTCGGGTGGCCTGGACTCCCGGGGTGGTCGCGACGAGCTCGCCGAGGATGCGGCCTGACTCGTCGTTCACAGTGCCGTCGACGCTGGCGTAGGTGTACCACCGGTCCGGCAGGAACGCAGCTCCCGGCACGTCCTCGACGGCGGGGGTGGCCGTGCGCTGCCTGACCTGGTCGACGGCTTCCTGCGCAGCCCGGTCAATGTCGGTGTGGACGTCGCCGACCTGTTCGTCATCGATCTTGACCTGCCATCCTTGCCGCAGGTACGGGCTGAACACCAGTTGCGCGAGCGGGGTGTAGTCGGGGAGGGAGAGAACGTCCCGGACGGAGTGCTGGTCGCCGCTGTAGGGAGCCGTGACGAAGCCGGGTCGGCCGGGGACGGGTTCGGCGGTGTTGAGGAAGATGGCGCCGGCCTGCGCCAGGGACATCTCCTCGCCGTCGACCCGGTAGCTGGTGGTGTTGTTGGGGCGGTTGACGGCCTCGACCTGAACCTCTGCGGCCCGCAGGGCCGTGACCATGGTCATCCGGGTGAGGTCCCCGGATGCTCGCCGGCGGGAGCCGTCGGACTCTCTGACGCTCCCCTCACCCAGTCCTACTCGGCCGCTGTCGACGAAATTCGGCGCCGGGAGGTCGGTCGTGCTGCCGGGCTGGGATGTGGCCCGGTCGCGGGCACGGCGGTCTTCGCGGCGCCGCTGCTCCTCCTGCTCCTGGCGGATGGTCAGGGTGAGCCTGACGATGTGGTTCTTGGCCTCACTATGGAGCTGCTGGGCCAGCGCGCTCGCTGCGTCGTCGCCTGCCGGCGCCGCAGCGAGTTGCTGGGCGAGCCGGTTGGTCGATGCGAGGGCGCGCAGGTAGGCGTCCATGACGGCGGGGTGGTTCGGCTCGTCGGCGGTCGCCTCCCGGTGTGCTTCCTGCCAGGTGGCGTGGAACTGGGTTGCGGCGCCGTCGCCTTCGGACGAGGTGCGGACGTGCCGGGGAAGGGCCTCGGCGAGCTGCTGGTGGAGTGCGGTCAGTCGGGCGGCGGCCTGCTGGAGGCCTTCGGCGCTGTACGGTCCGGCGATGAGCGGATCGCTCGAGATGGCGGGAGCGCTGGTGAACTGGGCGGGCTCCGCCTCGGCCTGATCGGTGGTTGCCTGCTCCTGGCCGGTCTGCGCCACGATGTCCGTGAAGGTGAGCTCCCGGGCGCCGTCACGTTCGGCGGTCGCGGTGGTGCGGGAGGCCAGGAGCGTGGCGTACTGGGTGAGGGTGCGCAGGTGGGGTAGTGCGACGGGTGCGCGGTAGTGCTCACGCTCGAGGTTGCGGGACAGCTGGATGGCTGCGGTAGCGAGGCGGCGGCAGCGCTCGGCGACATCCCGAGCGGGGTGGACGAAGGGGTCCAGGCTGCTGCCGACCGGCCCTTGGCGCAGGTCTTCGACGGCCTTCCAGACGGCTTCGCCGTCCGGTCTGGCCCCGAGGCCGGTGGTGAGTAGCTTTCTGCCGGCGGGTGTCTCCTTCAGGCGCCACAGGCCGCTGAACATCTCGTCGAAGTCGTGGGTGGCTTCCTGCTTGGAGGTGTAGGGCTGCCCGTCTGGGATGGTGATGTCGCCGTCTTGGGGCAGTGCGGGCGGGTCGGTGATGGTCCGGACGGTGCGCTGGAGGTTCTGGAGGGCGAAGGTGGCGGTGCGGACTCGGTTGTCCCGGGTGCTGAAGTTCGTGCGGGGCGGCAGTGCCCAGGCGCCAGGTGTCGGTGTGGGCTTGAAGCCCTGGCGTTCCAGGGCGGTGCGGACCGCGGCGTCGCCCTCGCTGTCGGTGACGCCTCGCACCGTGCTCGTGAGGTAGTGGTGCTCGATCTCGATGGCAGGCGAGGCCGGTACAGGGGTGGGGGTGTCGAGGGTCTGCGGCCCTGCGTCGGCGGTGGCGAGCCTGCCGGGGATGGAGGCCGGAACGCTGTCCCGGGCGGTGAGGGCTGCCAGGATCTGCGCGGTTGCGGCGGGCTCCTGCTGGGAGGCGCGGGTAGCGGCCGCGTAGCTGTAGGCGGACCGGATTAGGTGCGCGAGGACCTTACGGTCGTCGCGGTCGCGGTAGGCCGCTTCCGGCAGGCTCAGGGCCATCGCGTAGGAGGCGTGGGCGAGGTTGGCAGCTTGGCGGACCAGATCGTCGAGGGTGCCGTCGGCGGCGGTCGCCCAGAGCGCATGGTGGGCGGCTTCCCGCAGGCCTTCATGGGCCTTTGCGGACGTGGGACCGCCGGCGGCGGGATCGACTCCGCCGTGGGCGAGGCGCTTCGCGGTCGCCGTGCTCACCCACGCTTCCAGTGAGGCCGTCAGATCGCGCGTCCCCTGCTCGAAGGGCTGCTCCGGGCCGAAAGGGGCGACGTTGGCTGCGGCGACCTGGGGGGCGGCGAGACTGCGCTGATGCTGGTAGGCCTGTCTTGCGACGTTGCGCAGGATCTCGCGGCTGGCCGGCTTTTCGGCGTCCACAGCCGCTTCGAGGGCGAGGCCCGCCACCTCTAGCCACTCGGGGATCGCCCGGCCGAGAAGGGTGTCCGGGGTCTGCCGCAGGTCCCACATCACGGTGCGCAGCCGCTGGGCGGCAGGGCTACCGGCCGGGGTGTGGGCGTCGGACCAGCGGTCGTACGTCTCGAAGACGATCGAGCGGGCGTAGAAGTAGTGTCCGCTGTCACCGTATGGGTTTGGCCTCTCCTTCAGCGGGTCGTTGCGTGCCTGGACGGCGAAGGACTCAGGGTCGAGGTTGGCCGCGTCCAGGAGCAGCTCGTACAGGTCGCGGGTGGCGTGCAGGCGGGCGAGGTGACGGTGAGTGCGGTCAGCCAGCAGCTGGGCCAGCTCTGAGACGCCCGCGATCTCGAACTCGGCGAGCCGCTCGGCGGTCTCGGCAAGGGCGTCGTAGGCGGCGAAGACGTTGACGGGCGTGTACGGGTCGCTGCTGGCCGCCGCGTCGATCGCCGAGGCTGTGGCGGCCAGCGCCTCGGGGTCCGCGGGCTGAAGGGTGCCGGTCGCGGCCAGGGAGATGGCGGTGCGGAGCTCTTCGGCCCTCGCGCGGACCAGTTCGCGCCCTGCCACGGCTTCGCCGGCATCGCCGTAGTGCCCGAGGAGTATGGCGAGGTTCCTGACCCGTGGCAGCGAGGATCCGACCGCGTCCTCCAAAGCCGGAGGGGACGCGATCACGTCGTCGGCTTCGGACGCACGGTCGGGCGCCGGAACGGCGGCGTGGTCGTGGGCGGCCGGAGCGGGGGTGGGTGATGCCGGCGCGATGTCGTAGCGGGTGCCGTCGGACCATGTCAGGGTCAGCCCGTGCGGGCGCTTCATCAGGACGGCACCTTCGCTGATCAGTTGCTGGAGGGTGGTCTGCAGGTCGGTGCCGTCGGCTGGCAGACCCCGGACGCCGTCGCCTCCGGTGACGGTGTAGTGGGTGGACCCTGACAGGTCAGGGTTGTCGGGCACGTCCTGCGCGGGAGCACTGATCGGCTCGGTGGTGTTCTTCCAGGCTTGGAAGGCCTCTACCTGGGGGTTGTCGATGGTCGCGAGATAGCGGTCGGCGTGCTCGCGCGCGGACTTCATCATGTCCCAGGTGGCAGAGACGCTACGTCTTGCCCGCGCTTCGCGGTCCCACTGTTCACCGACACGGCGGGCGGCGTCGGTCAGGTCACGGATAATCTGCACGTCGAGTTGGCCGGGGAGGTGGAGCAGTCGGGCGCGCCGGGCGTGGGTGATCGCGGTGATGGCCCGCTGCCCGGCCTGCGCGAGTGCCTGCTCCTGCGGGCTACCGTCGGCGAGATGGCTACCGTGTTCATCTGTCCAGGCCTGGTAGGTGTCCAGCATGGCCTGCTCTGCGGCCCAGTACTCCGCCCGGTCGGCGTACGGCTGGGCAGCCTCTTGGCCTGGGAGGGGCCTGCCGCGGGGGAAGCGGGGTGCCCTGGGGCCAGGTGCGGAGGGCTGGGGTGCCCCGGCGGCGCTGTGGGGGGTAGGTGACGCGGCAAGATGGTCGCGTGCCGCGTAGACCAGCTCGCGAACAAGATTGTCCGAGTCTCTGTTCTCGTCGTTGGGTAGCGTCTGGAGGATGTCGAGGTAGGCCGTCGCCGCGTCGACGAGGGCCTGGGTCTGAGCCACGGCGCGGAAGTCGGGGTGTCCGCCGGCGCGCGCGTCTTCCAGGTGCCGCTGGTTCTCGGCGGCCCATTCGTTGCCCACGCCCAGCAGCAGGCGGAACGCTGCATCCTCAGGGTCGGTGTCGGCGGGCTCGGTGAGGCGTTTGCCGTCGCGAATTCCGTAGCCGTTGGCGTGGTACCACCCGAAGTACGCGTCGCGCACCTCCCGGGCGCTGTCCCGGACCGAGTCGGGGCCGGCCGCCGGTTGCGCCCCCTGGGCCGGGGTGTGGGGCTGGTCGTCGTCGTAGAGCGCTTGGCCAGTGGCCTGGCCGGCGATCTCCGCGTCGATCTGTGCCTGGTTGGCGCGGGCGCGCATCAGCTTGTCGTGTTTGCCGAAGGGCTGGTCGACGAGCTTGGTCGCGCGGTCGACTTCGAGTTTGAGTTCGTCGACGACCGTGAGGTGGATCGAGTGGAGGCCGTCGAGCTTCTCGATGTGGTTCTCGAGCCGGGCGATCAGGCCGAGCGGCGGTTTGGGTTCGCTGAGGAAGGCGCTGGCGTCGTCGATCGCGAAGGTGGCCTGCGCGATATGGCTAAGCCCTTCGATCGTGAACTGGATGTGGTCATGGAAGTTGTCGATGCGCGCCTGGATGTCCTGACCACCGAGTGTCGCGATGCGCTCGAAACGGCTGTTGCGTGCGCCGCGCGAGTGGCGCTTGATGAGTGTGAGCTGGGTGTGGAGCGCTTTGGCGGCGTCGGTGCGTTTGGTGTGGACGGTGCCGTCGGGCGTCTCCAGGCTGAAGGCCGTGCCGGTGGTGTCGGTGCGGGCGGCGGCGGCGCGTCCGACGAGCTCGGCGCGCTTCTGGGCTGCGCTGACGGTGGCGTCGGCGGTGTCGACGACATTGCGCAGGTGGTTGTTGGTTCGCTTCCAGCTGCTGTAGGCGGATTCGAGCTGGCGGAGTTCCTCGTCGACTTGCATCTTCTTGAGCAGGAGGGGGTTACCGGTGGCGATGGCCTTGATCTCGCCGAATTCGAGGTAGTCCTTGCCAAGGTCACCGTCGAGGGGTGCTAGAACGCTGATGAAGATCTTGGTGTGATCGGGGCTGCCGCCGTCAGGCGGCAGCCCCGATCTGCCAGGTGGTGCCGTTGTGGGCGAGTCCGAG